>NZ_JBFRGA010000134.1:0-8289 GCF_052115105.1 Chryseobacterium sp. 2TAF14 | reverse complement strand
GGGTTACGACGACTATTCTGCGATTGAAGTCGGGAAATTATTTAAAATAAATTTAAAAGATTTAATGAAAGATTCTGACCGTGACGGTTACAATGATATTTTCGAAAAGAGTTTTGGCTTAAATCCTGATAATGAAGATTCGGATGGTGATGGAGTAAATGATTTTAATGATCTGAATCCAATGTTTAAATCTGAAAATAACAAATTTACCCAGCTCTATGAAATGCTGTTGCCGCAATATGCTAACGAAATTATTGGTGATTCCAATTATAATTTTGAGGTTTTCATTAGTGACTGCGATTATTTTCACCAGATAAATCCCAAATATCATGTTTTGTTCATTCCTGAAAATTTAAAATCAAAAACAAATTATCAGAAAATAACAGATATTTCATCACACGGAATAGGTAAAATGAAAAAAAACAAAGATAATCCTAATATTTTTTATATTGAAACCTGGGGAAGTAGCAGTTCGACAAATTATTCTGCCGAATATAAAAACGGAAAATGGATTTTAGAAATTGGTGGAGGATATGTAATTTAAAATATGTTTGAGAAATTCTTATATTTGAATTATACAAATTCCGTATCATGGAAAAAATTGCTCACGCATCTTTAGAGGATTTTTATCTTGAAATGACACAAAGACTTGGAAAAGACATGGAAAGCATCTTTCCGAAAGGTCTTCACAAAGACATTGGTCATTTTAATGTTTTTGATATTGCGCAAACCATTGCCACGGTTAAGAAAACCTGTGAAATGCCTTACAACAGAAGGAAATATTATAAAATCAGTCTGATTCGCGGGAAAAACAGGGCAGAATATGCAGATAAAATTATTTCTATAAAAAAGAATGCGTTGTTGTTTGCTACCCCGAAAGTCCCGTATCATTATGTTCCTGAAGACGATAATCAGTCCGGAAATTTCTGTGTATTTACTACAGATTTTTTCACTAAAAATTCATCGAATAATATTCTCGAAGATTTGCCTTTATTTCAGCCGGGAACAATCCCGATTTTTGAAATAGATGATAATTTGGCAGATGAAATTGATTTAATATTTGCGAAAATTAAAAAAGAAATTGACTCAGATTATGAATTTAAATATGATTTGATTCGGAATTATGTCTCTGAATTAATTCATTACGGACAAAAACTGCAGCCTGCTGAAAAAGTTCAGAATACGCATAATGCTTCAATGCGAGTGGTTTCTTTATTTATCGAATTGTTGGAAAGGCAGTTTCCAATTGAATCTCCCAATCAGAGAATTCAGCTGAAAGTGGCCAATGATTTTGCCGAAAGATTATCCATTCACGTGAATTATTTAAATAAAAATCTAAAGGAAAATACAGGAAAAACAACGACCGAATTTATTGCAGACCGAATCATTCAGGAAGCAAAAATTCTTTTAAAACAAACCAACTGGAACATTTCTGAAATTTCTTATGCTTTAGGTTTTGAAGAGATTGCGCACTTCTCCAATTTCTTTAAACGTAAAACGTTATTTACTCCAATGGAATTTCGTGCCTGATTTGAATTTTGCAAATTTCAGATTGATTCGGGTAAATCAATTGGTACGAAATTGACTGAACTTTGTATCATCAAAAAATCAATTATGGAAAACAGAACAAAAATTGCCCTTATAACGGGTGGAAGCAGAGGTTTAGGAAAAAACTCAGCGTTAAAAATTGCAGAAAAAGGACTTGACGTAATTATTACTTACAACTCCAACAAAGAAGAAGCGGATAAAACCGTAGCTGAAATTCAGGCTTTGGGAAGAAAAGCGATTGCTTATCAATTAAACACGAAAGACGTAAAATCTTTTGATGAGTTTGTGAAAAAAGTTGGCGATCATTTAGAAGAAAATACAGGTAGCCGAAACATTGATTTCCTGATTAATAACGCAGGAACTGCTTTATATATGCCGATTGCAGATGTTACGGAAGAGCAGTTGGATGATATGGTCGATATTCATTTTAAAGGAGTTTTCTTCTTAACTCAGAAATTTTTACCGTTTATGAACGACAATGGCGGAATTATTAATCTTTCTTCAGGTTTGGCGAGATTTGCAATGCCGGGTTCGTCTGTTTATGGTTCAATGAAAGCGGCGATCGACCAGCTAAGTAAATATATGGCGAAAGAATTAGGCGCAAGAAAAATTAAAGTAAATGCCGTTGCTCCGGGAGCGATTGAAACCGATTTCGGCGGCGGAAGAACAAGAGATGATAAAAACGTAAACGCAATGGTTTCTAATAATACCGCTTTGGGAAGAGCCGGTTTACCGGATGATATTGGTGGAGTAGTTGCATTTTTATGTACCGACGATGCAGGCTGGATTACTGCACAAAGAATTGAAGTTTCCGGCGGAATGTTTTTCTAAAAATAAAACAGCAGTTTGTCATTCTGAACGAAACAAAGTGTAGTGAAGAATCTCATTATTTTAGTGAGAGATTCTTCCTTGGTCAGAATGACAAACTTACTTTAAATTATAATTTTGTCAAATTCTCAATAGCCCTTTCCAAAATCTCATTCTTCTTCGCAAAACACAATCTGATCACATGTTCATTCAGCTTATCTTTATAAAAAGCCGAAAACGGAATACTCGCCACTTTATGATTGATGGTTAATTCTATCGCAAAATCAAAATCATTTTTATCTGAAATTTTATCATATTTCAAAGCCTGAAAATAAGTTCCTTCACAATCGAGAAGCTCGAATGAAGTCTGTGCTAAACCTTGTCGTAAAAAGTCTCTTTTGTCTTGAAAAAAATGATTGAGCTGATTGTAATGTTCATCATTTTTCATGTATTCTGCCAAAGCCATCTGAAGAGGAGTATTCACACAAAAAACATTGAACTGATGCACCTTTCTAAATTCATCGGTTAAAGCTTTTGGAGCTGCGCAATATCCTATTTTCCAACCGGTGATGTGAAATAACTTACCGAAAGATGCGACTAAAAGACTTCTTTCCTTTAATTCCGGATATTTGCAGATGCTTAAATGTTGGTTTCCGTCAAATACAATATTTTCATAAACTTCATCGCTTAAGATTAAAATATTAGTGTCTTTTACGATTTTAATTAATTCCTGAATGTCATTTTCTTTTAAAATCTTTCCGGAAGGATTATTCGGATTATTCAGAATGATCATTTTTGTTTTTTCTGAAACTAAATTTCTTACCGTATTCCAGTCGATTTTATAATTCGGCGCTTTCATCTGGAAACGCTTTACGATTCCTCCGAAAAGTTCAACAGTCGGTTCGTAACAATCATAAGCAGGTTCAAAAATAATCACTTCATCATCTTTTTGTACAAAAGTGGCAATCGCTGTGAAAATTGCCTGTGTTCCGCCTGCTGTGATCGTAATTTCAGATTCGGGATGATAAACTGCGTTGTTACTGTTTTCAATTTTTCTTGCAATTTCTTCTTTTAAACCGATTATTCCGCCTAAAGGAGCGTATTGGTTAAATCCTTTTTTAATAAAACTATCAGCTAAATTCAGGAGTTTAGGATCTGTCTCAAAATCAGGAAATCCTTGTGAAAGATTAATTGCCTGATGTTGATTGGCAAGCTGCGACATTTGGGTAAATATGGTGGTTCCTACGTTGGGAAGTTTCGAAGAAGGAAGTTGTATCATTTAAAATTTCTTTATCAGTCTAAATTAGTGTAAATTTTAGTATTTAATGAAAAAGTATTTTAAATTTTATGCAGACTTGTGATCAGAATATCAGAAAAATTATTAAAAACGACTAAAGTCCGTATAAATTAAATGTTTGTGGAAAATAAATTTTCATTAAAACTCAGTAAATACGAAACTTAAATTGGATATTTTTATCGGTTTTCGTATTTTTGTTTGTTTGCAGAAATTATATATGTCACAAGAAATACAACCTATCTATTCCGAAGATAATATCAGAACCCTCGATTGGCAGGAACACATCCGTTTGCGTCCCGGTATGTACATCGGAAAGCTTGGCGATGGTTCGTCTGCTGATGATGGTATTTATATTTTGCTGAAAGAAATTCTGGACAACTCGATTGATGAGTTCAGGATGAAAGCCGGTAAAAGAATTGAAATAAAAGTTGATGACGGAAAAGTAATGATCCGTGATTTCGGTCGTGGAATTCCTTTAGGGAAAGTGGTTGACGCAGTTTCAAAAATGAATACCGGAGGTAAATACGACAGCAAAGCGTTTAAAAAATCGGTTGGTCTGAATGGCGTCGGTACAAAAGCTGTAAATGCACTTTCAGATTATTTTCGTGTGCGTTCTTTCCGTGAAGGGAGAATGAAAATTGCAGAATTTTCCAGAGGTATAATCACCGAAGAACATGATGAAAAAGAAACTTCAGACAGAAATGGAACCGAAATTTTATTTACTCCGGATGCGGAAATCTTCCTTCACTATAAATTCAGAAAAGAGTATATCGAAAGGATGCTCCGCAATTATGCATATCTGAATCCTGGATTGAAAATTATTTTCAACGGCGAAACTTTTTATTCTGAAAACGGTCTGAAAGATTTGTTGGATGAAGAGCTTGAAAATGAAACGCTTTATCCGATTATTCATTTAAAAGATAATGATATTGAAGTTGCGATTACGCACACCGATAAATCGCAAACCGAAACCTATTTTTCATTTGTAAACGGACAGAATACAACACAAGGTGGAACACATTTAAATGCTTTCCGAGAAGCTTTTGTGAAAACAATCCGTGAATTTTTCAATAAAAATTTTGATGCTTCGGATGTAAGGAAATCGATTGTTGCAGCAGTTTCCATCAACGTGGAAGAGCCTGTTTTCGAATCGCAGACCAAAACAAAACTGGGTTCAAACGACATCGGACCAAACGGACCAACGGTTCGTACGTTTATTATTGATTTTCTAAAAAGTAAATTAGATAATTTCCTTCACAAAAATCCTGAARTTGCAGAAGCGATTCAGAGAAAAATTTTAATTTCTGAAAGGGAAAGAAAAGAGCTTTCCGGAATTCAGAAACTGGCAAGAGAAAGAGCAAAGAAAGTGTCGCTTCACAATAAAAAATTGCGTGACTGCAGACAGCATTACAACGATCAAAAAGCCGAAAGAAAAGCTGAGACACAGATTTTTATTACCGAAGGAGATTCTGCATCTGGTTCAATTACCAAATCACGAGATGTAGAAACGCAGGCTGTATTTTCATTGAAAGGTAAACCCTTAAATTGTTATGGTTTAACCAAAAAAGTGGTTTATGAAAATGAAGAATTTAATTTGCTTCAGGCTGCTTTAAATATTGAAGAAAGTCTCGAAGATCTGCGTTACAATCAGGTGATTATCGCAACCGATGCCGATGTCGACGGAATGCACATCAGATTGTTGATGATTACATTCTTCCTTCAGTTTTTCCCTGATGTGATCAAAAACGGTCATTTGTATATTTTACAAACACCTTTGTTCCGAGTAAGAAATAAAAAAGAAACAAGATATTGTTATTCTGAGCAGGAAAGAGTGAAAGCTTTAAATGAATTAGGTAAAAACCCCGAAATCACCCGATTCAAGGGGTTGGGAGAAATTTCACCTGATGAATTCAAGCATTTTATAGGAAAAGATATCCGTTTGGAACCTGTTGTAATCGGAAAGGATCAAACCATCGATCAGCTTCTGGAATTTTATATGGGGAAAAATACACCCGACCGACAGGTTTTCATTCTTGAAAATCTGGTGGTAGAAGATCAGGATATTAACAAAAAAGAGATTCTAAATGAAGTTGAACCTTAAGAAGAAAGGTAAAAAAACTAATAATCACTATGAGACTAAGTAACAGGAAAAAAATACCTGTGTATAATTTTTTCAATATATTATTATTGTTAATTTTATTAGGAGGATGTGTAGGTTTTGTTTTAAATGAATTGAAATTCAACGTTTTAGATGAGAAAAGCTATCTTTTGATTATCATTCCTGTTGTATTGTTTATTGTCATTTTCCTGCACGGAAGACAAATTTTTGAATATGACAGTGATGGGGAAGCGTTTCATTTCAGAAATAGAAATATCGTTCCTTTTTTAAACAGACCTTTAAGTGATGAGTTTCCGAAATATAAACTGATTAAATTTGAGATGGTTTCCATTCTGTTTTTCAGCAGACTTTATATCACTATTTCAAGTAAAAATAATGGCTCAACAACCTTAAAATACGAGACTTCTTATTTAACGAGAAAAGAAATTAAAGATTTAAAACTATCCCTCAGTAAAGTTGTGAAAGCTAATAATGAGAAAAGACATCAAGAATAACTAATGATAGAAGAAAATTCGCACGAAGGCGAAAGCTTAAAAAAAGTTTCAGGACTGTATAAAGACTGGTTTCTGGATTATGCATCTTATGTAATTTTAGATAGAGCCATTCCGTCTGTTTATGATGGTTTCAAGCCGGTTCAGCGTAGAATTATGCATTCTATGCGTGAGCTTGAAGACGGGCGTTATAATAAAGTCGCAAACATTGTTGGTAACACGATGAAATATCACCCTCATGGTGATGCTTCTATTACCGATGCAATGGTAGGAATCGGGCAGAGAGAATTGCTGATCGACACTCAGGGAAACTGGGGAAACATTTACACAGGAGATTCTGCGGCGGCTGCAAGATATATTGAAGCAAGATTGACCCCTTTTGCTTTGGAAGTAGTTTTTAATCCTAAAACTACAGAATGGGCAAAATCTTATGACGGCAGAAATAACGAACCGATCGATTTACCTGTAAAATTTCCGTTGCTTCTGGCTCAGGGAGTTGAGGGAATTGGGGTTGGACTTTCCACAAAAATTCTTCCGCATAATTTTAATGAATTAATTACAGCCTCTGTTGCTTATTTAAAAGGCAAAAAGTTTGAGATTTTTCCTGATTTTTTAACGGCAGGTTTCCTTGATGTTTCAGAATACAACGATGGAGCAAGAGGCGGGAAAGTAAGAGCCAGAGCAAAAATTTCTCAGGTCGACAAACATACTTTGATGATTTCTGAGCTTCCTTTTTCTAAAACAACATCAGATCTTATCGATTCGATCCTGAAAGCCAATGAAAAAGGTAAAATCAAGATCAAAAAAATTGAAGACAATACTTCTGATAAAGTTGAAATCCTGATTTATCTTCACAACGAGGTTTCGCCGGATAAAACTATTGATGCTTTGTATGCATTTACCGATTGTCAGGTTACCATTTCGCCAAATGCGTGTGTAATTGTTGGTGATAAGCCGATGTTTATGAGTGTTTCGGAGATTCTTAAAATGAATACCGATCACACAGTTTCTTTGCTTAAAAAAGAGTTGGAACTGAGAATTTTTGATACAATTGATGCGACAAAAGTTGCCGTTGCCAACGAAAAATTCTATGCCAATTTTGAGGAAGGTTTCATCGGGACTTCACTTAAAAAAGATCAGTATTTATTTGACTGTTCAGACATCGACGATATCATTACTTTCCGAAAAGACGGAAGCATGAAAGTCGTAAAAGTAGAAGCCAAAACCTTCATCGGAAAAGACATTCAACACGTTGCAATCTGGAAAAAGAATGACAAACGCACCGTTTACAACATGATATATCGTGAAGGAAGAGACGGACCGTATTATATGAAACGTTTTTCGGTGACGGGCGTGACAAGAAATACAGATTATCCTTTGGCTTCAGACAAAAAAGGATCGGAAATGCTCTATTTTTCGGCAAATCCTAATGGTGAAGCTGAAGTTGTAACAGTTTTATTAAAACCAAACCCGAGAATCAGAAAAAATAAAATGGAAATTGATTTTTCTGAACTTGCAATAAAAGGCAGAGATTCTAAAGGGAATCTGGTTACCAAATATTCTGTAAAGAAAGTCGACTTAAAAGAAGAAGGCGTTTCTACTTTAGCTCCAAGAAAAATCTGGTTTGATGAAACGGTAAGAAGATTAAATGCTGATGTAAGAGGAACTTTATTGGGGAATTTTAAAGGGGATGATAAAATCTTAACCATTAATGCTCAAGGTGAAGCAAAACTTGTGAGCTTCGATCTTGGAAACCGTTTTGATGATGAATATTTAGTTCTTGAAAAATGGCGGCCAAATCAGCCTGTGACGTGTATTTATTACGATGGCGAAAAGGATATTTATTTTATCAAAAGATTCCTGCTTGAAAATAATACGAATGTTCAGACCTTCATGCCTTCAGAAAATCCGAAGTCGTTTATCGAGAGAATTATTGTTTCCAACAACGCAACGGCAGAAATTATTTTCGCAAAAGATAAAGGAAAAGAGCGCGATCCGGAGTCTATCAACATAGATGAGTTTATTGC
>NZ_JBFRGA010000133.1:0-7612 GCF_052115105.1 Chryseobacterium sp. 2TAF14 | reverse complement strand
CTGAAAAACAAGTTCAGATGAAACTTTACGTTCCACATAATTTTATGCTAAAACAAATCGGATATGAAGTAAAATTGTTCAAGGACAATACTTTTGAGATAAATGAATATTGGCATGGAGAAAGTAGACATTATTTTGGAAAATATTTATTAGAGCAAAACAAACTCTTGTTACTTGATGAGAAGATTGAAGAAAAAACAGATTATCAGATAACTAACCAATATCAATTTAACAGAAAGACGAAAAGATTTAAATCATTAGAAGTTGGATTTCAAGATTTAAGACAACGTTAATTAAAATCAAATTATATGTAACTATCAGAATCATCAAAATTTTCTATTTTCTAAAACCTATTCTTCTTACAATATTTCCCTAACTTGTCTCTTCAAAACAGTAGAACAACCTAATGACAAATAAAGATTTTAATTTTCATCAAGGCTTTACTTTCAGCAAACATATTCCCGAAGAAATTTCGCATTTTGACAGGGTTTTCGATGTTTTCAAAGATCTTTTAACACATACTTCAGGAGATATTGAGGAAGCTTTTGAATGGCTCGATATGCTCGATAAAGAATATGATATTTTCAGCGATGAATACACACTTGAGGATTTTGAAGAAGACTTAAGAAAGCGGGGATACATTAAGAAAGAAGAAGATTCCGAAGATGGAAATTCCGGAAACGGAAAAGGTAAAAACATCCTCACCGCTAAACTGGAAGCTGCTTTACGTGAATATGCCTTAGATCAAATTTTCGGGAAACTTAAGAAAAGCGGAATAGGAAATCACAGAACCACAAAAACAGGAATTGGTGACGAACGTGACGGTGAAAATCGAAATTTCCAATACGGCGACGATTTATCAACGGTAAATATGACCGAAAGCCTGAAAAACGCCCAAATCAACAACGGAATTTCAGATTTGCGAATGACCGAGGATGACCTCATCGTGGAAGAAACAAAACATAAAGCTCAAATGAGCACAGTTTTGATGATCGACATCAGTCACTCGATGATTCTGTATGGCGAAGACCGAATTACTCCTGCCAAAAAAGTAGCAATGGCTTTGGTGGAATTAATTAAAAGAAAATACCCAAAAGATTCTATCGACATCATTGTTTTCGGAAACGAAGCTTGGCCGATAAAAATTAAAGATTTGCCTTATCTTCAAGTCGGACCTTATCATACGAATACCGTTGCAGGGCTGGAATTAGCAATGGATATTCTCCGCAGAAAAAGAAATACCAACAAGCAGATTTTTATGATTACCGACGGAAAACCAAGTTGTCTGAAATTACCTAATGGAGAGTACTACATGAACAGTGTAGGTCTTGATCATAAAATTGTCACCGAATGCCTCAACAAAGCTGCACAGGCAAGAAAACTGAAAATCCCGATTACCACATTTATGATTGCGCAAGACCCATATTTGCGACAGTTTGTGAATGCATTTACCGCTCAGAATAAAGGAAAAGCTTTCTTAACCGGACTTTCAGGTTTAGGACAGATGATTTTTGAAGATTACGAAAAAAACAGGATAAAGAGAATATAAAGTTGGATGTGGGAAGCTGGATGTGGGGTGTTTGTGAAGTTTACAATTTAATGTTTGCAAAAACTTCATGTTAAGCCATCTTTTGATTTCTTAATTAATCTAACCTCCAGCTTCCATCATCCAACATCCAACCATAAAAAACAACATCATTACAAAAATGAAAAACGATACAACATTTAAAGAATTAAAAAATTCAGGATATACAGATAAAACCATCAGTCAGGAAATCCAGGCAAATTTAATAGCAAAAATAAAAGCAAAAGAAAATGTTTTTGAAGGACTTTGGGGTTACGAAGATTCTGTTGTTCCGCAATTGAAAAAAGCAATTTTGGCGGGCCATCATATTAATCTTTTAGGTTTGCGCGGACAGGCAAAAACCAGAATAGCAAGAAGCATGGTTAATCTTTTAGACGAATATATGCCGATTGTGAAAGGCTCTGAAATTAATGACAACCCGTTTCAGCCGATTTCAAAATATGCGAGAGATCTGATTGCAGAATTAGGAGATGAAACACCAATTTCATGGGTTCACCGCTCCGACAGATTCTTTGAAAAACTCGCAACTCCCGATGTAAACATTGCCGATTTGATCGGAGATATCGATCCTATCAAAGCAGCAACTTTAAAATTACCTTATTCCGACGAGCGTGTTTTGCATTACGGAATGATTCCGAGAGCCAACCGTTCGATTTTTGTTTTAAACGAATTACCCGATTTACAGGCAAGAATTCAGGTTTCTTTGTTTAATATTTTGCAGGAAGGCGATATTCAGATTCGTGGTTTCCAGTTGAGAATGCCTTTGGATATTCAGTTTGTGTTTACGGCAAATCCGGAAGATTACACCAACAGAGGAAGTATTGTTACACCATTAAAAGACAGAATCGGTTCACAGATTTTTACGCATTATCCAAAAACTATAGCTTTAGCAAAACAAGTTACCGAACAGGAAGCTCTGGTTTCTGTGGAAGATAAGGCAAAAATTCAGATTCCTGATCTGGCAAAAAATCTTTTGGAAGAAGTTGCATTTGCTGCTCGTGACAGCGAATATGTTGATGCAAAAAGTGGCGTAAGCGCTCGTTTAACAATCAGTGCAATGGAAAATCTGGTAGCTGCAGCAAAATTGCGTCTGATAGAAACCGGAGCCGAAAAAACTTCTGTTCGTTTATTAGATTTTATGTCGATTATTCCGTCGATAACCGGAAAAATTGAACTGGTCTATGAAGGAGAACAGGAAGGTGCAGATTATGTTGCAAAAATTTTAATTGATCAAGCTGTGATGATCCAGTTTGAAAGTATTTTCCCACGCATTTCTAAACTTGAAAAAGAAGGTATTAAAACTCCTTACACTGATTTGATTCATTGGTTTAATAAAAATCAACTGGAGCTAAATTACACAGACACCGACGAAGAATTTTATGCAAAGCTGAACAAGATTACTCCGTTAACAACCGTTGTAGAAGAAAATGCATCCGAATTTAGTAAAGAAGATAAAAACTTCTGCAAAGAACTGGTTCTTTGGGCTTTGACGATCAGTAAAAAATTAGATAAATCTGAAAACAGTGCAACTTACACTTTCGATTCTGCCGATGTAAGACAATTGTTCAGAAATTAATTGTTGGTTTGCTCCATCGAAGTAAAATCTGTGTAGAAAATGTAAAATAATTAAAAGATGGCGCTCCGTAAGAGCGCTATCTTTATTTTCAACGAAAAATATTTTCTAAGAATCATTCATTCTACATTGTATATTTGTCGGAAATTAAAGCACAATTTTGGAACTACAGGAACTCTTTGAACGTTTAGCGATACTTTGCCTATCGATTTATACACTTTATTATTTTTCAAACAGAAACCGGAATATCAGGTTGCATCCGCTTTTAGGATTGATCAGCGTTTGTACATTTTTTATGTGTTTGGTTTTTATCAAAGCAGAATACAGTCTCGGTGTGGGTTTCGGGCTTTTTGCCATCTTTTCGATTTTGCGTTTCAGAACAGAAACTTTTACAATTCAGACGATTGTTTTTCTTTTTGTTTCGATTACACTTTCTCTTTTAGACGGACTTTTACCCATTAAAAATCTCGAAATTCTTTTAGGAATTAACATTTCGATTGTTGTAATTTATTTAATATTAAATTATTTTGAAAAAAAATCGCCAATTGTTTCAGAAAAAAATTCAATCGAGGTCATTTCATCTTTAGACTTTCTCCAGCTTGAAGAATCAGAGCGCAGAAAAGTTTTAACCGAGAAAACCAAGCTTAAAAACTTCAGCTACAATATTAAAACCATTAACCTGAATGACAATATTGTGATTTTAAAGGTTTCGCATTAGAATTTTATTATTGAAAATTTAAAGTAGTAATAATCATAAAGTTTATTATCCGTAGGAATCTAATCTTGTGATTCCTACAGAATGACAAACACACTTTAATAAAAAAAAGTATCTCGCAAATTAGGAGATTACGCAGATTTTTTTAATAGAATTATCTGCAAAATCAGCTCAATCTGCGAGAGATATTAAACAAAAAAAATCAATCCATATAAGCTCTTGCCTGCTTTATGTACAATTGCTTTCCGTCTCCCAGATATTTGAATTCGATATCCAAAGGATAGCTTCTTTTTGCCATTTTCCGTTTTTGCCAAAGAAGATATAATTTTCTTTCTAACACCGGAGAAATATCAAACAGTTTTTTAATTTCAGCTTCTGTAAGAATCGGTTTTCCGTTGTTCAGGCTTGATGTGGAACGATAATCAACCACAAACGAACCAAATCCGTTGAAATTATGGCAGTAAAATTCATCACAGGTTACTCCGGGTTCTGGTTTTACGACAGATTCTTCGCCCAACTGAACATTTACGTTAATCCCATAATATTGTTTACGGTATAAATTTCTTGTTACCAAAACTCCGTTAGCTTTTTCATCGGGAAAAGAACGATGCACCAAAACGCCCATCGCACRGCTTTCATGATTGATTCCGAAAAGATCTCTTTCCTGAAAAGCACGGAAGTTCCAGAAGCTCGACCACACATCCAGGATCGCTTTTTCTATGGTTTTATCGGCATCTCCGATGATGGCAGTTTTAGAATCGTATAATCCGGCTCCGTTGAATCCTTCCATATCTTCGGCATTAGTTGAAGAACGGAATCTGAAATTCTTAAAATCAGTTTGAGCATTGAGTTTTTCTTCTATTTTCTTCAAAAGTTCGGGATTCACTTTTGAGCTTTTCACCACTTTCCTGAATGCTTTCAGTTCTTTTTCCAAAAGTTTTACAGAATCTTTCGGAATCGCATACAATGCATTGATTTTATCCTGAAAATGATTTTCCTTAATATGCTGGTCAAAAAAATAAAACGGAATGGCAAAAGCATATTCCGGAGTTTTATATGATTTCAATTCTTTTTGAATCTGCTTCAAAAGCCCGAGATTTGTAGCTTTTGAACCAATAGAATTTACAATATTTAAAGGGGTCGTTTTTTCCAGATCAACAAGATGGGTAACTGAAAGGTCTTTTTTCAGAACAATTTCTTTCACTGCTTTTTTAGCAGGAATTGGTTTTTGTGAAGCTTTTAATGAATATGAATTTTCTTTAGTAATCAGCTCTACTTTCTTACCTAAAAGATTATTGACAGACTGTTTATCCCAAACTTTTGTATCCACATAAACCGGAATATTTCTGTTTTTCGCCAGCAAAACCAAATGACTTAAAGGAGTCTGAAGTTCGGTAATAATAATTCCGCGAACGGTAGGAATAAACTCGGGCGTAGTATTGATGATGATAATCTCATCAGATTTAGGATTAAAATCTTCTTTTTTCAACAGGTCATATTTCTTTAAAACTCCAACATTAGAAGCGTTCTCAATCGACTGCTCGGTAATTCTTTTAAAAATAAAATCTGAGAAAACCGTTGGAATTTTAAGCTGGTTTTTAGAATTTAAAGTGATTACATGCGGAGAATTCAGATAAAACCTGAGCTTATCTTTAAAGAATACGTTTTTATTGACTTCCTTAAAAAAGAAATTGATAAGGCCTGCATTCATCTCATCAGAAGCAGCGAGCTCCATTACCCAATCATCAGAATCTTCCAGATAATTGATATTGGCAAGAAGATATGTTCTTTTATTGGTCGGGTTGTAAGATTCTTTATTAAATTCTCCGATATCATGACCGTAACCCAAAACCTGAGTACAAAAATCATAATGATAAGTGTATCTTGTACTGTTGAAAAAATACATTTTTCTGGCATCGTAGTCGTAAACCACTTTTACCGATTTCATGTTGGTAAACTTATCGGTAAGCGGTTTTCCGGCAAGATTAATAAACTGCTGCTTTTTGGTAACAGAATGTACGTAATTATCCTGCGAATATGATAAAAACGGGAAAGCCAGAAATAGGAACAATAAAATATTTTTCATTTTTTTGTGAAGATTACCTCACAAATGTAGAAAATATCCTGAATGTGGCAAATAGTAATTAGCCCCGATAGGAACGGCATCCTTTTGTGAAGCAAAGCGGAACAAAAGATATAGTGGATAGCGGGATTAAGCTTCTAAAATAAACTCTTATTTTAAAAAAAATTTAATCTTCCAAAGCGTAGACTGCAAAACTTGCCAACCAGTGATCTCCTCCATAATTCCCTTGAAACAGCAATGGAAGCCCGTTATTTAAAAAGATATTGGCTGTTTTCTGAAATTTCTTTTTCAGCGGATGATTTTCGGGAAGAGATTTTGCAATACCTTTCATACACCATGCTTTTGTGAAAGAAAGCCCCACCAAATGCACGGTTTGATAATCGCTGAGATCACTTACTACTGGTATTTTCTCAATATTTTCGATGCTTCTTTTTTCGTAAAAATTATCGAGCCATTTTACAAATTCCTTTTGAGGAAGAATTCTTCTCATTAAATCTGCAATTTCTAAACTTGGCGAGAAAAAATCTGAACCATCCGGTTCGAGATATGCCGGAGTTTTGGTATTATTTAAATAGAAATATTTTGCCTTTTCGATCAGTTCGTTTTCAAAAGTTTTATCACCTGTTGCTCTTGCCCAATCTAAGGCAAAAACCATTGCAAAAGCTGTGTTTGGATGCACCCCGGTTCTGTTGGGATAAGTTTGTTTCGGAAGATAGGTTTTCCAGGAACTCAGAATTTTATCCGTTAAAGGTTTTAGGTTCTGATGCCAGATTTTAGCTTTCGGATGATTCCAGGTCACCAATTCTTCGTCTAGTTTTAATAACCAAGCCCAACCGTACGTTCTTTCGAAAGTTGTTGTTAACTGATATTTTGAAAAATAATCAGCTTCAGTTTGTAGATTTTCTTTTGTAAATGAATTATCAAGTATTTTCTCAATGTCTTTAGCAACCGATAAGTTCGGTTTTGTTTTTAGCAATCGAACTAACATCCAATGACCATGAACTGAGCTGTGCCAATCGAAACAGCCATAAAAACTCGGATGCAGATCTTTCGGGCTTAAAGGAACTTCATTGGCATTATTAATAATATGCGCTGTTTTGTTCGGATATTCCTGATTGATGCAGTGAAGCGGTTTTTCTGATAATTTCACTGCCATTTCATCCGTCAGTTTCGGGTTTTCCTGGGCAAAAACTAAAAACGGAGAAAATGCAAATGCTAAAAGACTTTTTTTTCATCCAATAAAAATATAAAAGTAATTTAGATTTCGAACATTGTTTGAAGAAATTCACAGAATTGATTGAGGAAAATCTGAGAATTTATTTTAACAATTAAAATTATAAACTAATTTTTTTTTACCATAAAAGAGGCAAAAGAAATATTCGAAGCTCTCAAAAGAATAAAAATCAAAGATTTTTGAAAACTTATGTGTTCTTTTATAGTTTATTGAAAAATATCTAAATCTTTTGTGTCTTTTGTGGTTAAACAAATAAGTTTAAGATTGATTCGTCACTTCGTTCCTCACAATGACTTTACTTACCTAAAACAAATACAGCAGGAATTTTATGCAGTTCCGGCTTTTGGTTTTGCCAGTCTTTTATTGTTTTTGTTTTGATAAACTCATGTTCCGGATCATTGATATTCGCAGCGATACAAAGC
>NZ_JBFRGA010000132.1:0-7634 GCF_052115105.1 Chryseobacterium sp. 2TAF14 | reverse complement strand
GGATTATATTAACTCAGATTAGAAATATAACAACTTTGAAAAAACTTTAGCCCTCATAAAACTATTGATAATCAACACCACTCTTTTATCTTGTATTTCCTAAATAAACGAAGTGGCTTTGTTTAACTTAAAAAAGTGAATTACTTTATAAGACTTTGTTTAGCCTTGCGACAATTACCCACAATAATTACACAGCAGATTAACAACAATAAAAAAATCCTTTCAAAAAATTGAAAGGATTTCCTTTGATACAATATGAATTAAACTAAGTGTGCTCTGTATTTTATTCAACAATTATTTTAAAATTGCTGTTCAGGTTTTCTCCCGATACATTCAGAATATAATTTCCGGAAACTTTTCTGCCTCCAATATTTAAATTAAAAATCCCGTTTTCTTTAGCGTTTATTTTTTCTTTAATGATAATTTTCCCGCTCATATCTAAAATTGTAGCAGTTAAATTAGATTTTTTATACTCAGGAAGTTTAATAAAAATCTGATCCTTCACAGGATTCGGATATATTGTTCCTACATTTTTGCTGATGCTGAATTCTGCATTGCCCAATACAGCCTGGTTATACAAAGCAGATATTTCTGTTGGAGACAATGCATAATTATACATTTTTAGTTCATCAAATGCACCTTTATAAGGAGCCGGAGCATTGGCTGTTGATAAAAACTCAAGCTCACCGATATTGCCGATAACCAGATCACTTGCTTCACCAATACCTGTAACCGCAGTCTCATCTCCTTCAGTGCTTAAGACTCCATTGGTATAAATTCTCATTTTATGCGCCATAATATCTCTCTGAATCACAACATGCACCCAATTGTTGGTAAAATAATTGGCAATCGGAGAAGTGATTTCCTTCTTCGTAACATCATCATCGATCGCATATCTTAGCTGACCGCCTTTGATCTCTACATTAAAACGTTTTCCGGTTGCACCTGTTGTAGTATTTTTGGTAAATGAACCTTTGCACAAGACATACAGACTGGTTGCAGAAGACGATGGAATCATGCTCGTAGGAGCTTTCATCCAGAAAGAAACGGTGAAAGAATTATTATTAAATAAAATCTGATCCTGATGCGGAATACTCGCAATGTATGGCGTATTTGGCGAAGTTGCCAGATCCAGCGCATAATTTTCTTTCCCGGAAACTCTCACATTCGCATTATCATAAGCTGCGTTTAATGTGCCGTGATTAGCATACGAAGTAAGATCTGCAATCTGTTCTCCTGATAACGGAGCCTCAGAAAACGGCCAGTTCCCGACAAGACTTGGCGTCAATGCCTTGAAATTCCAAACATCACCGGTCACAGAACCCAATGCATTAGACGAATCGATTCTCCAGTAATAATCTGTTGCTGTATTTAAATTACTTAACTGATACGATGGCGTAGCAGAATAAGGAACTGTAGCTATGTTGCTTAAATTTTGCGGATCCGTCCCAAAATAAACGGTGTAATTTGTAGTGTTGGTGCTTCCTGTCCATTTTAAAAGTAAATTTCCATTGGTAAGCTGTACGTTATTAAAACCATTTGCAGGATTAGGATTGGCTGCTTTTGTAGGCGCAGACGGAACAGGCGGTGTAGTAACAGAAGCATTTGAAGTGTAAACAGAAGAATCCGTTGCGTTTACCGCTTTTACTCTGTAATAATATTGAGTATTGGGAGTTAAGCCTGTTTCATTATAACTGGTTGTATTAGCAGGTAATGTCGCAATGACTGTAAAAGAATTTCCGTTTGCGGAGCGTTCCAATACATAATTTGTTTCATTGATTGCATTATCATTCCAGTTAACCGTTAATGAGCTTGTAGCCGGGTTTCCCGCCGTCAACGAATTGGTAAAGTTTAAATTGCTTGGCGGAATAATAAAATCCGGAGCTGCTGTATTAGGTAAACCATTTATATAAACTTCAATATTCAAATATGGAGCATGCGTTGTGCTCACAGCCAAAGCATCAAAAACATTTGGGTTTAATCCGTTTGCAGTTTCCCACGCATCGGGCATCCCGTCGTTATCGGTATCTAAAGGAGCGGGAGCTCCGTAAACATGACCTGCTCCACCATTGGTAAAACCAAATTGAGTTGTAAGATCACTTTGCACATAAACATAAGTAGCAGTAGTTCCTTTCGACATTAGATCTGAAACCATTAACTGATCTACCTGATCACGTCTAGGATAAGAAGCTCCTACCTTTGCCACAATATTATCATATGCTCCTTGTGCAGTCAGGGTCGGGTTTTTCATCGGATAATCATACGAAGTTGGCTGGATCGCATTGATGTCTCCAACAGGATATCCCGTTAAGTTCTGAGGAACCAAAGTTCCGTCTAAAATTCCGTTTTTATTATTATCAAAATAATTTCCCGAACCGAACAAATTAAAATTAGCATTTCCTACACTGAAAGGTGTAGAAACTGTAGAACTTGTATTGGGACCTCCTATAAAATAATTGTTGATGATATTTGCATATGAAGCTCCTGCAGAATCCCCACCCATAATGTAAGCTTCTCCGGATTGAGTGTGACCGTAAGTGTTTCCATAATTTCCCCAATTGTAAACCACATTGTTCACAAACTCATTGATTCCTTTTATTTTATTATTTCTGGTTTTATTACAGATGTATAAATTTCCGATCAGGCTTATCTTTCCGCCTGGAGGAGGCTGCATCAAACCACCAGCAGAATGGTTGTGACGATGCAATCCCTGCCCGATAATAGAATTCTGAATCGTAATATTATCAGGAGCAGTACCATTATTGTCCCAGTTTATAGAAAAAACCTCATCGGTTCCCCAGGTAAAAGTCATATGATCCAAAATAATATTGGCTCCATTGGCAATTCCTGATGCATCCTGATTTTGAGATGTACCGCCATAACGAACCCTGAAATATCTTGCAATGGTATTATTCGCTCCTGTAAATGATACTCTCGGTCCTAAAAACAGGATTCCTTCTCCGGGAGCAGTTTGCCCTGCAATTGTTGTATTTGCAGCTACTGCAACAACCGATTGCAGATTAACAATACCACCAACTTTAAAGATCACAAAACGACCCGGCTGACTCACCGCATCACGAAACGAACCCGGACCGCTGTCATTTAAATTGGTTACCAAGTAAATCTGAGGATTTGCCGCTCCTCTTGCTCCGGTTGTAAATCTACCAAAGCCTGTCGCTTCCGGAAATGCCAATGTCTGAGCATTCAAATCAACATTCGATAATGTGATTCCGCAAAGCAGTAAAGATTTAAGAGCCTGCTTAATGAGTAAAGATTTGCCTTTCATAAATATTATTTTTTTTGGATAAACCAATCTACCCAGAAAGACAAATATGAGCATCCTGCCCCATCCTGTTGACCTTTTACAAATCAATTCATTAGCTATATTTCATCAAAGAACTAATTTATAGATTAATAAATGACAGAAGATAATTTGTACTAATTAAGACTTTTTACAAACAATTATGCATAGAATAATGAAAAATTGGCATAATAATTAAATTATTCGTAACTTTTTATTGAAAAAATTATTTAATAAACACAAAAAACAAACAAACGCTTATGAATAAAAAATTACTATTTACTTATCTTTTAATGACGGCATTCTTCCTTTATTCTTGTGGAAAAGAATACACTACAAAAAGTGATATTTCAGTTAAAACAGTTTCGATTGTTACATTTATTTTTGGAGGAATTGCAATGTTGATTGTCTTTACCTCTAAAAAAAGGTAAAATAAGTGCAAATTAAAAATCCCTTTCAGTGATGAAAGGGATTTATTTATATCTAAAAATTTCTATATTTTATTTAAATAAAATTCTATATTTAGAAAATGCTTTTATAATTTTTTGTTTTCGCTTTCAGACAAATATGTCTTACTAAATATTAACAGCTTAAGATTTAATTTATAAATTTTTGATAATGTATAACAGCCGAAATTAGATTAGAAATGAAAATTAATTGTAAAAACTGTAAAAATGAGGTCATTAATATCAATTTCACTGAAGAACAGAAATTAGATATATATGCTTTAATGCAAAATGATCTAAAAAAATTTGTTGAACATAAAATAATTTCTGATTTTAATTTAGACCAAAATGAAGTAAAAATTATCATACAACATTTAAATAATACACAAGGAAAATGTTGCGAATGCGAATTTGAAAATTTAATAGGAGAATATGTAGAGTGTCATAATTGTGGAGCTTTTAATTATAATATTACCGAACCAATGTTTAATGTAGAATTCTGCAGTAATTTAGAATGGTCTCTCGATTTTCATAATATTGAAAACCAAGGTATAAAATATTACATTAAAGATTTTTGGTGTGACGGCGTGCAACATTTGCCTGATGACATTAGTACATTACTTTATAAGAACATAAAAAGAGATAAAGAAGTAAATACAAAAGCCTGGCTTGGATATTCTGGACAAGAAATTTATGATATGAAAATAAAATTTGGACCAGAATCTTTAGAAAATTATAAACATAAAAAAAGTTTGATTGACTGCATTCCAAAACATTCTGAAAAACTAAATTGGATAAAAATTTATGTTGAAGATAAAAGAATTGAAGCTCAATTAAAATGATTGCTTCATCGATTAGCTCTTAGCAATGACGCAAAAAATCCCTTTCAATACTGAAAGGGATTTGTTATATATAAAAATTCTTAATTACATATAAGCTTCAATCGGCTCACAAGTACAAACCAAGTTTCTGTCTCCGTAAGCTTCATCAACTCTTGATACAGAAGCAAAGAATTTGTGATCTCTTACCCACTCCAATGGATAAGCTGCTTTTTCTCTGCTGTATGGTTTATCCCAAGAATCAGAAATCACCAATTGCTCGGTGTGAGGAGCGTTTTTCAACACGTTGTTTGCCTGATCTGCTTCACCGTTTGCAATCTCATCAATTTCATGTTTGATCGCAATCAGAGCTTCTGCAAAACGGTCGATTTCTGCTTTGCTTTCAGATTCTGTAGGCTCGATCATCAATGTTCCTGCAACTGGGAAAGAAACTGTTGGAGCGTGGAAACCGTAATCCATCAATCTTTTCGCAACATCAGCAACCTCTATTCCTAAAGATTTGAACTGACGGAAATCTACGATACATTCGTGTGCTACTTTTCCGTTTTCGTTTGAATATAAAATCGGGAAATGCTCTGCTAAGATTTCTTTTAAATAGTTTGCATTTAAAATTGCATGCTCCGTAGCTTTTTTCAAACCTGAAGTTCCCAACATTTTGATGTAAGCGTAAGAAATATTTAAGATTAATCCAGAACCGTAAGGCGCTGCAGAAATTCCTGCAATAGCTTCATTAGAACCTACATTAATGTTTGCATTGGTAGGTAAGAAAGGAACCAAATGTTTTGCTACACAGATCGGACCAACTCCGGGACCTCCTCCTCCGTGAGGAATTGCAAAAGTTTTATGAAGATTAAGGTGACAAACGTCTGCTCCGATATTTCCCGGGCTTGTATATCCAACCTGTGCATTCATGTTTGCACCATCCATATAAACTTGTCCGCCGTGATCGTGCACTAATTTTGTAATTTCTTTAATATTTGCATCAAAGAATCCGTAAGTTGACGGATACGTGATCATTACACAAGATAAGTTCTCAGAATGCTGTTCAGTTTTAGCTTTGAAATCTTCGAAATCAATTTCTCCGTTTTCAAGATTTTTAACAACAACGATCTTCATTCCTGCCATTGCTGCAGAAGCCGGGTTTGTACCGTGCGCAGATTGAGGAATCAATACTACATTTCTGTGACCTTCACCTCTTGAGATGTGATATTGTCTGATCACCATCAAACCTGCATATTCACCTTGAGCCCCAGAATTTGGCTGAAGAGAAGTTCCTGCAAAACCGGTGATTTCAGAAAGATCTTTTTCTAATTCTTTAATCATCGCCTGATAACCTCCTGCCTGATTTACCGGTACAAAAGGATGCACGCTTCCCCAATCTGCCCAAGAAAGTGGCAACATCTGAGTTGCAGCGTTCAGTTTCATTGTGCAAGAACCTAGAGAAATCATTGAATGAGTTAATGATAAATCTTTTCTCTCAAGACGCTTGATGTAACGCATCAATTCTGTCTCTGTATGATATTTGTTGAATACTTCTTCCGTAAGAATCTCATCTTTTCTAAGATTTTCTTCAGGAATACTGTATCCTTCTTTAATTTCTAATTTGAACGTTTGCTTATCTTTAAACTGAGCAAAAGAAGCCATCAGAATATTTAGTTTCTCAAGCGTAGTACTTTCGTTGATTGCAATACTTACAACTCCTTCAGTGAAATAGTTAAGATTTAAATTATGATCAAGCATCAATCTGTTTAATCTTGCTTTTTCATCTTCAGCCATTACGATTTTCACCGTATCAAAAATCGGCTCATCTGCAGTCTGGTAACCTAAAGCTTTTAACCCGCCTTTCAAAGCATTTGCTTTAAAGTGAATTTGATCTGCAATGTAATTTAACCCTTTCGGACCGTGATAAACAGCGTACATTCCAGCCATTACAGCCAAAAGAACCTGAGCTGTACAAATATTTGAAGTTGCTCTTTCTCTTTTAATATGTTGCTCTCTCGTTTGTAAAGCCATTCTTAATGCACGTTTTCCGTACATATCCTGAGAAACTCCGATAATTCTTCCCGGAATATCTCTTTTGTAATCTTCTCTACAAGAGAAAAATGCTGCGTGAGGACCACCATAACCTAACGGAATACCGAATCTCTGTGAAGTACCAACTGCACAGTCAGCTCCCATTGATGCAGGAGATTTCAATTTTACCAAAGCCATCGGATCACAAGCTACAACAACCTGCAAATCTAATTTTTTATACTCAACAATATCTTCGGTATAATCTAAAACGATTCCGTTTTTACCAGGATATTGCAATAAAACTCCGTAATAAGACTCGTCAAACTGATGTGTTTTGTGATCACCTTCTACGATTTCGATTGCTAAACCTTCAGCTTTTGTTTTAAGAACAGAAACGGTTTGTGGCAATACCAAATCAGAAATAAAGAACTTATTTGCTCCCGCTTTTTTCTGATCTTTTGTTCTGTTATTGAAGAACATGTGCATTGCTTCTGCAGCAGCCGTAGATTCATCCAATAAAGATGCGTTTGCCAATGCAAAACCTGTCAAATCGCACACAACAGTTTGGTAATTAAGCAAAGCTTCCAGTCTTCCCTGTGCGATTTCTGCCTGATAAGGTGTATAAGCAGTGTACCAACTTGGATTTTCAAAGATATTTCTCTGAATCGCCGAAGGTAAAAGTGTATTGTGATATCCAAAACCAATATAACTTGTATAATCCGTATTCTTTGATGCCAATTCTTTTGAATGATTCAGCATTTCGTATTCTGAAAGCGGCTCTGAAATGTTCAGATCATTTTCTAAACGGATTGAAGATGGAATGGTCTGAGAAATTAACTCTTCGATACTTGAAACGCCAACTTTTTCCAACATCGCCTGTTTATCGGCATCGTTTAGGGAAATGTGACGGCTCACAAACTGTTCTGTATTCATTTTTTATATTAGATTTTGTTTGTAAAAAAAGATTCGTAAAATTACGATTTTTTACCAGATTGTACAACCCATCTTAAGCGTATGTTAAATCTTGATTAACAC
>NZ_JBFRGA010000131.1:0-7679 GCF_052115105.1 Chryseobacterium sp. 2TAF14 | reverse complement strand
TGATCAGGCAGAATCTCCTTTGTACGAGTTGGAGCTCGAATTGCTTGAGAAATTTCCGGAGCAGCAGTTTAAATTTATATTAGCAGATATTTCCAATTCTCACAGGCTCGAAAAAGTATTTGAGCTTTACCAGTTTTCAATGGTTTATCATGCTGCAGCTTACAAGCATGTGCCTTTAATAGAAGAAAACCCGCATGAAGCTATTTTCGTAAATGTACTGGGTACAAGAAATGTGGCTCTGCTTTCAAAAAAATATAAAGTTAACCGTTTCGTAATGGTTTCCACAGATAAGGCGGTAAATCCTACGAATGTAATGGGGGCGTCGAAAAGGACGGCTGAGCTTTTTGTACAGTCTCTGCAAAATTCAGAAGGCAATACAACAAAATTCATTACAACACGTTTTGGTAATGTTTTAGGTTCTAATGGCTCGGTGATTCCGCATTTTAGAAAGCAGATAGAGAAAGGGGGGCCTGTAACGATTACCCATCCTGATATTATCAGATACTTTATGACCATTCCGGAGGCTTGTGAGCTGGTTCTTCAGGCTGGAACCATGGGAGCAGGTGGTGAGATCTATGTTTTTGATATGGGGGAACCTGTTAAAATTTTAGATTTGGCCAAAAGAATGATCAAGCTGTCTGGTTTTATACCGGATGTAGATATTAAAATTAAATTTATTGGTTTAAGGCCGGGTGAGAAATTATATGAAGAATTACTGAGCAATAATGCAACGACAGTCCCTACCCATCATGATAAAATTATGATTTCTAAAGATCCTGTAATTGGTTTTGAAGAAATCGAAATTTTATGCAAACAAATTGTGAGGTCAGCCGTCAAAAGAGATAAGCTTCAGGTGGTAAAACTTTTGAAAGATATTGTACCGGAATTTATCAGTAACAATTCGGAATTTGAAGTGCTGGATAAGAAAGATCTCACTTCAGCCCCAATAATTTAAAAATAAAACTAATTCCCTGTTGTTAAGTATTATTAACAGGGAATTTTCAATATAATCATCAACAAATTTTATTTGAAAAATAATAATCCTATTTTTGTGAAAAAATTATCAAAAATGATCTTAAAAAAATATTTTATTTACGGAGCGCTTGGTTTAGCTGTATTTTCTTGTGCACCAAGACAGGAAATCAATTACATGCAGGATATTGAGAATTTGGCATTAGATAATTCTATTAAAAACAGCAGAGGTACTTTACAGCCCGGTGATCAATTGATTATCACCGTAACTGCTAAAGATATGGATGTGGTGAAGCCTTTTAATCAGAGCTATTCGTCAAGTTCAACGATAACGCAGTATTCTGTTCCTAGCTCAAATAATCTTCCGCAGCAGCTTCCTGTTTCAGGGTCTACTTATATTGTAGATACAGACGGGAATATTGTATTTCCGCAAATTGGTGTAGTAAGCACAAAAGATGAAAATCTTGAAACAATGAGGATTAAATTAACGAATCTTATTTCGGAGTATGTTAAGAATCCGGTGGTTGAAATGAAACTGATCAATTTTAAGGTTTCTGTTTTGGGAGAAGTTACAAGACCCGGTACTTATGTTATTCCTGATGGAAACACTACATTGTTAGGAGCTTTAGGTTTAGCAGGAGATCTTACTGTATATGGCGTTAGAACGAATATTTTGGTCGTAAGAAATGTTGATGGAAAGATCACAAAAGAAAAGATAGATCTAACGAGTGCGCAATTTATCAACTCACCGTACTATTATCTTAAGCAGAATGATATGATCTATGTGCAGCCCAATGCAAACCGGGAAAAAGCAGCAAGAATAGACCCGAATACAGGATTGTATATTTCGGTAGCATCAGTTGTTGCCTCGCTTACGATAGGTATTCTTGCTTTGATCAGGAACAATTAATTATTTCATAGCAGCTAATATTAAAATTTATAGTGGATTACAACCAGACACAAGAGGAGTTTCATGAAGAAACGTTCAATATCAGAGAAATTTTAAAGCCATACCTTCATCGTTGGTATTGGTTCATTATAGGTGCAATTGTAGCAGTTGTTGTTGCATGGTTCTTTTTAAGATACAGTATTCCGGTATATAGCACAGAATCAACATTGTTGATCAAAGAAGTGAAAAAATCTTCAGCGGGTCAGCCGGATATGTCTGTGATTTCCGAACTAAGCGGTATCGGTGGAATGGGAACCAACTCGGTGGATAATGAAATCGAGATCTTAAAATCTAAAAAACTGATGCTGTCTGTTGTTAGAGAACTGGCATTGGAAACCAATATTTATTCTAAAGGAAATATAAAAGATACAGAATTATACAAAGAGAGTTCTCCTTTTCTAGTAAGAATTATCAACGAAACGAAAACGGCTAGATATCCTCACAAAGAAGTCACTGCTAAGATAAAAGGGGATAAAATTATAATTACATCTGAAAGTTTCAAAAAAGAAATCCAAGCAGATTTTAATAAATCGGTGACCATGCCTTTTGGGGTGGTCATGTTTCAGAAAAACCCTAAATTTAAGCTAAATACAAAATCAACAGATACCTATTTATTGCAGTTTATGTCTGGCATGAACAGGGCAAGGTATTATTTATCTAAGTTGAATGTAAGTCTGGTGCAGAAGGAAGCGACAGTTCTTAAGCTTTCAATCACCGATCCTATTCCTGATAAGTCGGTAGATATTTTAAATAAGCTTGCTGTGAACTATAACCGTGAGGCTATTTTAGATAAGAACTCTGAAGCCCAGAAGACGGCTAGCTTTATTGATGAACGTATTAACCTTATCAGCAAAGAATTAGGAAATGTAGAATCTCAGAAAGAAGATTTCAAGCTTCGTAACAATATTGCCGATATTCAGACTGAAGCGCAGCTTTCTTTAGAAACTGCAATAGAAGGCCGCCAAAAACAATTGGAGAAAGAGTCTCAGCTGGAACTGGTCAACAGTCTTCTCAGCTCTGTTAAGAAGCAGGGTACTTACCAGGTTTTACCACTCAATGTAGGGCTTTCAGATCAGAATATTGCAGCTAATATTGCAATCTATAATCAGTTGGTGATCGATAGAAACAGATTGCTTGAAAATTCCACTACGGTCAACCCTGTAGTTCAGAATATTACTGGTCAGATCAACAGCATGCGAAATTCTGTTATTCAGAGTTTGCAAAAGACACAATCGGCACTTCAGATCTCTATAGGGAGTATTACGGGTGAACAAAACAGGTTGTCGGGCAGGATTTCTAAAATTCCGGTTCAGGAAAAATTGTTCCGTAGTATTGAAAGACAGCAGAATATTAAAGAACAGCTTTACTTGTTACTGCTTCAAAAAAGGGAAGAGGCAGCCATATCATTGGCAATTGCTGCTCCCAAAGCCAGAATTGTTGATGATGCTTTAACGAGTTCTGCCCCAGTTTCTCCAAAGAAAATGATCATTTATCTTGGAGTACTAGTTATAGGAATGTTAATTCCTTTTGCAGTCATTTATTTATTAGAGCTGTTTAACAATAAAGTGAAAACGAAGCAGGAGCTGGAAAAACTGCTTAATGGTGCTGCTGTGATTGGAGAACTTCCTTCTTTAGAGAAAGGGGAGCCGGAAATTGTTCAGTTAAACGATTTATCTCCTTTAGCAGAAGCATTCAGAATTCTGATTACCAATATTAATTTTATGCTGCCTAAAAACAAAAAAGGCAATGTAATTTTTGTAACCTCAACGGTTAAGGGAGAAGGTAAAACATTTACTTCGGTTAATTTAGCCCTTACATTGGCATCTCCAAGAAAAAAGGTAATCATTATTGGTTCAGATATCAGGAATCCGCAACTACAGAGATATAACGAAAGCCGAAGAGGCTTGATCGGTCTTTCAGAATTTATGTATGATGAGCAAATGGAAGTTTCAGAAATTATACATCCGACTTCGTTTAATCCGTATTGTGATGTGATTTATTCAGGAGCGATTACACCGAATCCTACAGAACTTTTGTCTAACGGAAGGTATGAAGAATTGGTAGAAGCCTTAAAACCAATGTACGATTACATTATATTGGATACAGCACCTTTAATGTTAGTAACAGATTCATTCTTAATTGCTGATGTAGCAGATATTACAGTATATGTTACCCGTTCCGGTTATACTGAAAAAGAACTGATTAGCTTTATCAGTAAACAAATCAAGGATAAAAAAATTAAAAACGTAGGAGTAGTGCTGAATGATGTAAGTAAAATGAATAGTGGCTATGGATATGGTTACAAATACGGCTATGGATACGGACATGAAAATCAATCTGATAGTTTTTTTAAAAAAATTTTTAAAAAGAAATAAAAGCATACTAAATTATATATGAAAACATATAAAATAGCTGTTATAGGACAAGGCTATGTAGGTCTTCCACTTTCCTTAGAGTTCGCTACTTATTATCCAGTACTAGGATTTGATATAAATGCTCAAAGAGTTAATCAATTAAATCAAGGATATGACATTACACTTGAAGCAGATATAGAAAAATTAAAAAATGGCTTAAAAAAGTATAAAGAATCTGATGGATTAAGCGGCTATATATCAACAAGTACTTTAAATGATATTGCGGATGCTAATATTTTTATTGTAACAGTACCTACACCAATTGATAAATATAATGCACCAGATTTAAAACCATTGATCGCTGCGTCTAAAATGTTAGGTGAAATTATTAAAAAAGATGATATTATTATCTATGAATCAACTGTTTTTCCCGGATGTACAGAAGAAGAATGTGTACCTGTCTTAGAAAAATATTCAGGATTGACGTATAATGTAGATTTTTATGTAGGATATTCTCCGGAAAGAATTAATCCCGGAGATAAGGTAAATACACTAACCAGTGTTAAAAAGGTAACATCTGGCTCTACAGAAGAAATTGCAGAAGAAATAGATAGTTTATATAAAAAAATAATAACCGCAGGAACTCACAAGGCTCCAAGCATTAAAGTTGCTGAAGCATCGAAAGCTATTGAAAATGCTCAACGTGATGTTAACATTTCTTTTGTAAATGAACTAGCATTAATATTTGATAGGGTAGGTATCGATACTCATGACGTTTTAGAAGCCGCAGGAACAAAGTATAATTTTTTAAAATATAAACCGGGATTAGTTGGGGGACATTGTATTTCTGTTGATCCATATTATTTAGCTCATAAAGCTGAACAGTTAGGATATCATCCGGATGTAATTTTATCAGGACGTCGTGTTAATGATTCTATAGCAAAGTTTGTTGCATCAAAAGTGGTAAAACTTCTTATTGCAAAAGGAGAAATTATAAAAGACTCCAATACGCTGATCTTAG
This sequence comes from Chryseobacterium sp. 2TAF14, assembly GCF_052115105.1. Taxonomy (NCBI): domain Bacteria; kingdom Pseudomonadati; phylum Bacteroidota; class Flavobacteriia; order Flavobacteriales; family Weeksellaceae; genus Chryseobacterium; species Chryseobacterium sp. 2TAF14. Next base: position 2,383 of record NZ_JBFRGA010000131.1, on the reverse strand, counting down.
GAGTTACATTTAAGGAAAACTGTCCGGATGTTCGAAATACAAAAGTTATAGATATCTATAATGAACTCAAAGATTACGGTATAAATGTCGATATTTATGATCCTTGGGCAAGCAAAGACGAAGTTAAGCACGAGTATGGGATTGATATACTTGATTCTCTTACTGAAGGAAAAAAATACGATTCTATAATAGTAGCAGTTGCACATGATGAATTCTTAAAAATGGATCTAAATGACATAAAAAAAGATAATTCTGTGATTTTTGATACAAAAGCTTGTTTAGACAGAACCCTTGTTGATGCAAGACTATAATAACATTATACCAAATTAAAATGATACCATTAGTAAAACCTTTTTTACCTCCAAGAGAAGAACTAATGCCTGAGTTGGAAAAAATTCTATATTCTGGGTATATTGCTGAAGGACAGCCTGTTTACGACTTCGAAGCATTGTTTGGTAATTATTTAAATAATCAAAATGTTTTAGCCCTTCACTCAGGAACTGATGCTCTGCATATTGCATTACTGCTTGCAGGAGTAGGGAAAGATGACGAAGTGATCAGTACACCTATGACTGCGGAACCTACCAATGTTGCAATAACTATGGTAGGCGGAAAAGTTGTTTGGGGTGATGTAGACCCTGATACAGGATTACTGTCTCCGGAGTCTGTAAGATCATTAATTACAGAAAAAACCAAAGCAATTATTTTAGTTCATTATGCAGGAATGGTTTGCGATATGAATGAGTTCAATAAAATTAGCTTAGAATATAATATTCCTATTATTGAAGATGCGGCTCATGCATTAGGTAGTAAATTTAATGGAAAAAAAGTTGGAAGTAATTCTCACTATACTATATTCTCATTGCAGGCAATAAAGCATATGACTACAGTTGACGGAGGCTTCCTTTCATTTAATAAACCTGATCAAATGGCCAGAGCTAAAAGGATGAGATGGTTTGGGTTGGATAAAGGCAAAAGCAGATTAGAAAATGATATTGTTGAAACAGGCTACAAATACGCTATGAATAATGTAAATGCTACAATTGGCTTAGTACAAATGAAGCATTTAGAATCTGTTATAGGGAAGTATATAGATAACGGGAAATTTTTTGACGAAAAGCTAAAAAATATAGATGGGTTACAACTTATTGATTATTCTGAAGACACAGAACCATCGTATTGGTTATATACTATGAAGGTTGATAGAAGAGAAGATTTTATAAAACATCTGGAAGCAAATCAGATTTCTGCTAGTCCTTTACATTACAGARATGATTTACATTCACTTTTTAATGATTCTAAAAGAAGTCTTCCCGGATTAGACGAATTTTATTCTAAAATGGTGCATATTCCTTGTGGATGGTGGCTATCTGAAGAGGATCGTGAGCATATAGTTGCAACAATAAAAAAAGGCTGGTAATGATACCATTATATAAACCCTTTATGCCGGAAACCCCACTTGTAAATGAAATATTACAAAGCGGGCAACTTGCTTACGGTAAATACGGAAGGGCCTTTGAAGAACAGCTCTCCCAATATTTTGGAACGAACAATGTATTGGTAACCAATACATTCAATATGGCTATTTTAGTAGCCTTGACTACCTTAGACGTTAAAGCAGGTGATACGGTAATCGTTTCTCCTATGGCTTGTCTCGCATCAACGCAGCCTCTTTTATCAATAGGGATTAAAGTGCAATGGGCAGATGTTGATCCAATGACGGGTACACTATCTCCTCAAAGTGTAAGAAGTTTAATGCATATAAATCCAAAAGCAATTATTCATAATCATTATTGTGGATATCCCGGACATATAGACGAAATTAATTCTATTGGTAATGAATTTAATGTTCCCGTAATTGATGATTGTATTGAAGCATTCGGAAGTGAGTACAAAGGAAAAAAAATTGGAAATGTAGGCTCTGATGTCACTATTTTTTCTTTTAATCCGGTAAGAATCCCCAATACTTTAGATGGCGGAGCCGTGATTTTTAAAGATTCCGAGCTTTTTGAGAAAAGCAAGCTAATTAGGGATGCGGGCATAGACCGTACACGCTTCAGAGATGATCTGGGTGAAATCAGTGCTAAATGCGACATTACGTTAATAGGACACAGTGCAACACCTATGGAAATCAATACTTACATAGGTACTCAGCAAATGCAAAATGTCGATACGTTATTTTCAACGCAGAGAGAGAATGCGGAATTATGGAAGGATTACTTTGCTTCAGACCGGTCTGTAAAACTAATTGATACTAAAAATTCAAATCCTAATTTTTGGGTATTTGGTATTTTAGCTGATAATAAAATTGAAATGATAAGGGATATAAGAAGTAAAGGTTTCTATGCTTCAGGAGTTCACATCAATAATAATATTTATAGTG
>NZ_JBFRGA010000130.1:0-7704 GCF_052115105.1 Chryseobacterium sp. 2TAF14 | reverse complement strand
CAGTTGGATAGCTTAATTCCGGCATCCAAAATCTCTACATTGACTCAGGGATTCTTTGTCGGAGCAGTGTCAGATAATTTTGATGAAAGAATCGAACAAAAGATCTTTCACTCAGAAATAGTTGTCGATAGTGCTAAACTAAATGCGCAGGAAAAATTGTATAAAAAGATACCTGAAATCAGATCGTTTCTTGACGAAGCCGGAAGTGATTGCATGAAAACAGAAATCGATACAAATTACAAAAATATCAAATCTAACATCGTTAGCATTATCTCAAAAGAAATGGACAGAATATCTCATGATCCGGATCTGCAGCATCTTTTAACAAAAAAATAAAAACCTCATCTGTTCTTTGGAAGCAAATGAGGTTTCTACTCTTGTTTAATCACCCTCAGTATTTAAAAAATGTTGATGAAGATTTTCACTGATCATCGTTAAAAATTTGGTTGGTCCTTGTTTTCGGTTTCGAATTTCAAATATTGTTTTATGAAAATTACCTAGATCGGTATCAAATGATTTTTCAACAAATTTGATGACCTCGCTCAATTCTATATTACCTCCGTTGAAACATCTCATATGATATAGGGCATAAACAAGTTCGATCAATCCCACTTTTGAGGAAGACCAAACAAGCGGTGATGTTACTTTAGAACTCGCATTTTCATTTAAATTTTCAATCTGTTTTTTTAGATACTGATCAAATTTCTTATAGGCAATAAATCTGGCAATCAAATGATCATGCGAAGTCGTAAAACTGGTGTCAAAATTGTAAAAGCCCAAGGATAGCTTCATCTTTAAATCATATGAATTTCTTACAAATATTTTGTGATCGAGATAGGTAGCTTCTCTGCGATAGTAGCTGTAAAATTCCGATTGTTCTGAATAAAAAGACTTTAATTTTTCTTGTTCCGCTTCGTAATATTTTTTTAGAACCTTGCTGCCAGCGTCAGGCCTGTGAGATTCAATATCCAGGATCGTGGAGTAATAAATATACTTTGATATAAACTGAGGTTTTAGTTTTTTAAAAAAATATACTTCCTCAGCAATGTTTTCAAATTGATGCTTCGAAATCATTTCTTTCAATATTCTAATCGATTCATCAATGAGTATCAAGGATTTTTCTGCAATTTTCACCATATCACCGTCGTCATTATAGACCTCATTGATTTTCAATTCCAACTCCTCACCCAGTTGCATTGTTTTTCTAAAAATAGTTTTTGTTACCATGTCCTTTTTTTAGAAATTTACAAAAAATCCTCTGGTATAAAAGTTAGCTTATACCTAAATCTTGTTTGCGTTTTTTAATATAATCCGTAGGACGAATTCCGTTGATTTCGAAGAATAGATTTGAAAAGTTTTGTCTCGCCGCAATACCACATTCTTCAGCTAATGCTTCAATGGTATAATGTAAATACTTATTATTGGTGTTAAGAAGATTGGTTATATAGTTGATTCTTAGCTGCGCCATATATTTATTGAAATTCATTCCTTTATTCTCATTAATATAAATGGAAAGATAATGCGAATTTGTATTCAGCCTATTGGCAATGCTTTTTTGAGTCAATCCCTTTTTTCGAAACTGCAATTCATTTTCAAATTTTTCAAGTTTCTCTTTGATCTCAGCAGTCATTTTAGGAGTCAGAAATGTTTTTCTTAATGAATTTTCGGAAGGTTCTTCTACAGCTAAATTACTCATGTTATAAGTTCCCTCAGCAATTCTTTTTTGAAGAAGATCGTATTGTTTTTTTATTTTTCGATCGTTTATAGAACGTATAATTAAAAATGCCAGTAACAATGCTCCAGAGACAATTATAATTTTTGCAAAAAGTATTTTTCTTCGGCTTACATTTTCGATGTTATTTTTCGCCTCTAGTATGGACTGACGATCATAATCCTTATGAAGATTTAAAGACAGATAAGGATAGTCTTTCGATAGCAAACTGTCTGCTTCAAGAAGCTGATTTGTATAATAAAGTTGCTTTTTAAGATCTCTTTTTTTATAATATTCAATAAGATAATTATAGCTGGGATAAACTTCAGGGGATAAAAAATGTTGTTTTTCGAAGATCGAGTCAATCCAGCTGTAGTATTGGATTACTTCCTTTTTTCTATTTTGAGCTTCAAAGGATTTACCTAAATAGAAATACACTACAGAAACCCAGGAAAAATCATTTCGCCTTAAAATAGCGGGCAACGATTGGGTCAGATCTTTGATAGCACCCTGATAATTTTTCTTATGATATTTTAGGATGCCTATTTCTTTTAAAAAGTAACTGTTTTCCAAAACAAAGTCTTTATCATTTAAAGATAGTTTATATCCAAGGTGATTTAAACTGTCGCAGGAAGCATAATTTTTTAAAAGTCTGCTGACAACTGACATTTGATGGATACTGTTTAAATAAGCTTTTTTATAATTGAACTGAAGATTCTCATGCAGAGCCTGATGGAGTTCTTTACTGTAGAAACTAGCGCAATCGTTAAAATGCTCCCAAGCTTCCTGATAATAACCCAAATGCTCCTTGACAACTCCCAGGTGATAAATTATTTTATGATGATGATATCCGTCTTTCGATCCTTTTGAAAGTTCATATGCTTTTAAGTATTCTGAAAGGGCTGATTTGTAATTTTTGAAGTAGTAATAGTAAATCACTCCTTTGCTGAGATGGTCTTTGCTTACATCGTCTTTAGTGCCATACTGAACGCTGATCGCAATCGCACTGTCTGCATATTTCAATTTGTTGATATAGTCGAACTGCCTGCCATCTCTATATCCTTGCATCAATTTCAGATAATTTTTTTCTTTCTTTGCTTTTTCTATATAAGTGTTTACAAATGACATCGCCCGTATGTCATCAATAGTCATCTTCTCATAATGATTTCTGATCTTCTCAAAAGTATTTTCTGTTTTTTGTTGTGAGAATACCAATTGCGAAAACGCAGAAAACAGTATGAGAAAGCAATTTAACTTTTTCATATACCTATTTTTTAGAACCTCACCATTTCAAAATTAATCATTTTACTTTGAAATAAATATGAATTCAAGCCAACGAGATCCTAGACAAAATAATTTTCAACATACAATTGATTATCAAAACATTATATATATTTCTTAAACGGTTCAATTTTAAAATCGAGACGTATTTATTTTAAAATTGCGTCTCAAAGCTGTTTTTTTCTGAGGATCTGTCGGATAACTTTGACCTCAGAATTCTAAATCAATCCGGCGCCGGGATAACCAGAAAAATTATTAAAATGAAAAAATTTATCCCAATTTTTAGCATGGCACTAGCCGCACTCTGTACACAAAACTGTACTCATAGAGATGAAGATACTATAACTGATAAAAGTCCAAAAGAAGAAATGAAAAACAACCTCTTAATGAAATCCGATTCTGCCAAATCACCGGAACAGATTATAGACCCCGATCCTCCGGTGAGAGACGGTGATAATTGGCGGCATCATAATAATAATTAATTAATTTTTATGACCTATGATTCCCCATACCTCCATATCAGTTGTCACAGGCTTACCATGTCCGGAAAGCGGCATTTGGGAAAGTATGGGGAATTTCAAAACGACAATAACCTTGTTTAAAGGCGAACCAATGCCTGATTATTGCGGCAAGAAAATAAAATGGAGATTGATTCAGGTGTGTTGAATAATCTTATAAAAAAGCCATGAAAAATATGTCTAATATCATCACCATAGCTGTCAGTTCCTTCTTTATATTGTTATTTGTATATGCTGGTGTCAGCAAGCTGGCCGATTTCGAAATGTTTCAGGTACAGTTGGCACAGTCTCCAATGTTTGGAAACTATAGCAATTATGTTTCATACACAACAATCGCTTCTGAGCTTCTAATTGTTCTTCTGTTATTTTCAAAAAAATTTCGATTGGTTGGGCTCTACGCATCTTTAGGTTTGATGTCAGCGTTTACGATCTATATTTATTTAATCTTGAATTATAGTGATTCTATCCCCTGCTCCTGTGGTGGAGTTTTGGAAAAGATGGATTGGAATACGCATCTTATTTTTAATGGATCCTGTGTTGTCTCGGCAATCATTGCAATTTTTGCTGCCACATCAAAAAGTAAAACAATAACAGCTGGATTTAGTACCCTATTTATAGTAGTTCCAATGCTGTTGGTCGTTATCTTATTTTATTTGCAAAAGAATGACAATCAAGGGAATTTCACGAGAAAGATATTACCTATACTGGCTGAAGAAAAAAAAACACTCCAACTTCCTACAAACAATTATTATTTTGCAGGTCATCATGGGGATTCACTGTTTTTAGCAAATCATAAGACACCATTGCTCATTTCGACAATAGTGCCCGACTTTAAATCTGTTAAGGTCGATACCATCAGGTTGGACAATTACAATTACAAATTCGTCAGTGTAACAATCAATGTGCTCTATCCGTATTTCAGTGTTTCGGATGGAAAAGTACCGGTCATTTTTGAAGGAAAGATGCCTTCTCTTATGGCTTATCATAGCGGTATCGATCGGTTGTATTTTTCAAGGCTTTATATGTTGGCTCCAAAGCAATATGTCTTTAAAACGATGTTGGTCAAAACAATGGAAAGCGAACTTGGCATTCTGAACACAGCTTCTAAGAATTATATCATCAATCCTGATGTTTTGCAAAAAAAGGCAGATGGTGTCTTTGACACCGATGGAGATATTACTATCGATCGCAAAAACGAGCGTATCCTCTATACTTATCTTTATCGTAACGAAATGATTACAACAGACTTTCATCTTGAAAACATTCACCGGAAGCATACTGTTGATTCTTTATCCACGACTGCGATCGAGACAAAAACATTAGAAAACGGGCAGACAAAACTTTTAAAATCACCTACAGAGACCAATCGAATGCAGAGTATAGCTGAAGATAAACTTTATAATCTGTCAAAAATAAGAGCAAAAAATGAATCGTATGGAATCTTCAGAAAAAACGATGTCATCGATGTATACGATGTTTCGACGAAAAAGTATAAGTACAGCTTCTATATAAAAAACGAAGAAAGAATAAAGATCAGAGGAATCTTAGCTACAAAACATCATTTGTATGTATTATTGGGTAACAACATTACCAGATATTCATTTAAATGATATCTGTCGGCCGACGGAGCAGGGATTGCCGAAAACCTGTTGATTTAGAGTAGGCATAACATCAAATTTTTTTAACATGAAAAATTACATTTTACCGGCAGTTTTGATTCTGATAGGAACAGGAACTGCATTCGCTACTCAAAAGGCGAAAAGCGATAAGGGAAACTTCGCTACGAAACAAGGCTATATCTTTAATAGCGCAACAAACCAATGGGACAGAAGCATCATGTGTCAAGATGACTCTGATGTCATCTGCACCGTTAACGGTTTGCCGACTGGACAGCAGGTTTTTGGAACAAGTGGTCCGGAAGTGGATCATCCTGAAGCAGAAACAGTCAATGTGGAATTGTACAAATTAGGCAATTAAAAAGAGCTCCCGAAAGGGAGCTTCTTTTACTTTGTAACAGGAATAATCCAGTCTGCCGGTTTTTTGTTTTTTAAATAATAATCAAACCATTGCCATGTTTTTACATTGAGATCCAATTGATTTGAAGGATTGAAAACATTATGTCTTTCATTGACATACTCCAGCAATACAGCCTTTTTCTTTAATCGCTTCAGCCCAAGGAAAAACATTTTTGATTGAGCAGGCGAAATGTTTGGATCCTTTAGTCCTGTCCAAATCAATACCGGCGTATTGACGTTTTTCAAATGATAAATCGGTGAGTTTTCCAAATAGTTATTCCAATCGTCGAAAACATTATTTTTCATTCTGAATTGCTGGCTTTCCACCCTCAAATAGTTTGGTACAGGAATAAATTCTGAATTACTCAGTCCAGTGCTGATCAGATCCGAAACCATCACTCCGGCCACTCCGGTTTTGAAATATTTTGATTGGGTCAAAGCCAAACCCGTTTCATAGCCCCCGTATGACAATCCAGTGACGCCTATATTCTTGTCATCGACCGAAGCTAATCGTTTAGCGGAATCAATGCTTTTTTCTAAAGATTTTATCACACTGTTTTTAATAGCAGCAGTCTTATACTGTAGGTCAGGAAGAAGAACAATATAACCATTCATCAGATAATGTACATAATTAAATCCAACCGTTGACGTTAAATAGGGCGGTAAAAAATAACAGAGATCATGTGACTGCTTTTCATAGATGTTGACAACCATCGGATATTTTTTTTGCTCGTCATACCCCGAAGGAAACAGCAAAGCTGCGTTTGATGTACCAAAGGCTGTTTTGTATTGAAAGATTTTATATTTCATACTTTGCAGAACCGTCTTTTCAGTTTTTAGGGATTCATAAACCACAGTGTATTTTCCATTTTTGAATTGGGTAAGTTTGAAAGGCTCCAGTGCAAAATCAGAAGTGAAAAATATCCCTTTTTCGTAAGGTATCATCTCTTTATATTTTTGCTGCTGGTAAAAAACCGTTTTATTATTTTTGATAGAATATCTGGCAAACCCTGAATCATAGGTGGAATTGTCAAAAAGTTTAAACGTCAGCTCTTTTTTCGGATCAATTTCTGTATTTTTTGCATTCCACGAAGATTTGGAGTATTGATCTTTGGATAGTAAGAGTTTGTATTTGATATTTTTCTCCTCTCCTTTGGTGATTCTCTTTACTTGATGAGTTTTTAGATCAAGAAAATAGTAATCATATTGATTAGACAGTAGAATGGCGTCTCTGTTTTTAACCCGGATGGGATGTATTTCAGGAATATTCCCCAAACCATTGTGTTTATCACTCACCCATCCTCCCTGATTCAATGCCAATAGTTCCTCCTCTTTGCCCGTTCTTACATGATGACTCATCCAACCTTTTTTTCCGAAAAAAATAAACTGTTCTGTATCACGATCCCATAAGTAATTTGTTTCATCAGCTCTTTTTTCATGAAGCATATATGAACTCTTGCCGTAGTCTAATACTAATTCCAAATCAAGGATAGCATTTTGATGATTTTCAACAACATCACTGCTTTCGTCAAAAAGTATAAAATCTCCTTTATCATTTAAAAATTTATAAACAGGCAGATTTTTTTGCGCATCGGGTTGATATTCCCATTGTTTCTTTTTTATATTGTAAATACCCAGGTGAAAATTTAAAAACTTGTCTTTGCTGCTTTTGTTGGAATAGGTGATTTTTAATTCTGGATTTTGTTTGCTATTAAGCTTAGATTTTAAATACAATGGAAATATAAAATGCTCGTCTTCCCGCACCTCAAAATAGGTATTTAATGCCGGTACAAATTCAAAATTTTCAGGACTGCCTATGACTTGTTTAGTCAATTGATTGGATGGCAGGTCTACAATGTTCAATTCAATTTGTTCTCTTTTGATTGTGGCGCAATAAATCTTGTTTCCATAAGAAGATATCCATTCAATATCGTTAGCGAGCTTTATGGTTTTTAACCGATGATCTTTCAAAGCCATAATTCCCAATTGATTACCTGACGTATAGATCAAATGATTTGATCGCTCATCCAGCTTATACCTGCTGACAGAGTTTTCTTTCCATAGCACCTTACCGTCTTTTGAAGCGAGTAGTAAGGCCTTAGCGCTTACATCAAACAATATGGCTTTATCATACCGCTTAGAAATAACAACCCCATAATTACCTGCTATATCTCTACAT
>NZ_JBFRGA010000129.1:0-7719 GCF_052115105.1 Chryseobacterium sp. 2TAF14 | reverse complement strand
GCAATTGGGAGCTTCTGCTTTTGACGGCAAAGAATCTTTTTCTTTTGGAAAGCTCAGTTCTCAGGAATGGAATAATATGTTTGCAAAACACCTGAATCATCACTTAACCCAGTTTGGAGTTTAGCGGAAATTATTGTTAATCAATAGGAACGGGCTTTGGCCCGTTTACAAAAAGCATAAACTCTTTCGGCTTTAGCCTAAATTTGTTAAAACATGAAAAAATTTTTATTACTCCTCGTTCTCATTTCCAACTTTGCATTTTCACAGATGCCGAATATTTCTAACGTTTGGCTGAATAATTCTAAACCTTATATAGGAACCATCGGGAATGATAAAGAAATCATCAAGCTTAAAATAAATATTTCTGAGCAGGATAAGAAAAACGATCAGGAATATTTTGTTTCAGGATATACCGTTGTAGAAAATAACTACACAAAATTTGAAGGTAAATTTAAAATTACAAAATACAAGGACGCCAAAAGTAAAGGCACTGTTTATGGTGATTATGAGTTGGCAGAAGAAGTAAAAGGAAAACATTCCGGGATTTTTACGGGCAAATTTGTTTACACTTTTAAATGGGATAAAGCTTCAGAAAAAATTCATAGCCAGGAAATTGAATTGATTGGTGACTGGAAAAGCTATGACAAAACTTTGGATTTCAAAACAAATTTAAAAAATCAATAATTATGTTAAGAAATATACTTGCGGTTTTTGCCGGAATCATTGTAGGATCAATCTGTATTTGGGGCGTAGAAACCCTTAATCATCTTTTGTATCCGTTTCCGAAAGGAATAAAACCTGATGATATGGAAGGTTTTAAAAATTATATCGAAAGTCTGCCATTTTTAGGGAAGTTTATGGTTATTGTAGGCTATGCTTTGGGAGCTGTAGTTTCAGGGTTTATTGCTACAAAAGTTGCTAAAAGTGAAAAGCCGAATCTGGCAATTATTTGCGGCGTTATTTTCCTTTGCTTTACCATTTACAACATGTCTGTTTTACCAACGCCAATCTGGTTCTGGATTCTCGGAGTTTTAGTTTGGGTACTGGTTTTGGCAGGATATAAATTGGCTTTAAATAAAAAATAAAAACAATAAAAAACAACATATGAAATTAGGCGTATTTTCGCTAAGCTTAAGTGTAAAAGATCTGGCAAAATCGAAAGAATTTTACGAAAAACTAGGCTTCTCTTCGATGGGAGGAAGTATGGATAATAATTATCTCATCATGAAAAACGGAAGCACATTGATTGGTCTTTTTCAGGCAATGTTCGATGGAAATATGTTGACATTCAATCCGGGATGGGACGAAAATGCCCAAAACATCGAGTCTTTTGATGATGTACGTGAAATTCAGAAACATTTGAAAGAAAATAATATTATTCTTGATAAAGAAGCAGACGAAACAACATCCGGTCCGGAACATATTTTCCTGAAAGATCCCGATGGAAATATGATCCTTATCGATCAGCATCGGTAAGTGAGGTTTCGAGTTCCGTGTTTCGAGTTTTGGGTTCCGTGTTTCGCGTTCCATGTTATAAATAAGACCTCGAATCTCGCACCCCGCATCTCGAATCTCAAACCTCGAATCTCAAATTCAAACTAAACTATATATTATGGCAACAGTAAATGTTTATCTTACATTCAACGGAAACTGCAGAGAAGCTTTTGATTTTTACAAATCGGTTTTCGGCGGCGATTATCCTTACATCGGAACTTTTGGAGAAATGCCTCCACAGGAAGGACAGGAAATGTCTGAGGAAGACAAAAATAAAATCATGCACGTTTCTCTTCCGATTTCAAAAGAAACCATGTTGATGGGAAGCGATACAGGCGGAGAATGGTCTTCAGGCTTAAAATTCGGAAACAACTTTTCAGTTTCTATTAATGCAGATTCTAAAGAAGAAGCAGATAAACTTTTCAACGGACTTTCTGCAGGCGGAAATGTAACAATGCCTCTTGCAGATACATTTTGGGGAGCATATTTCGGAATGTTTACCGACAAGTTTGACATCAACTGGATGGTAAACTATGATGATCCTGCAAAAATGCAGCAACATCCTTAATTACATTCTAAATTTGAAATGAGCAAACAATAACCGGCAACCTCTGTCGGTTATTGTTTTATCAGGAATTTACTTTACGAAAATATTTTCTGCCTTTGCTGAATGAAATGCCTTTGCGAACGAAAAATATTTTCAAACATTTTAAATAAAACCATTGCGTTCTTTGCGTTAAAAACATAATTTTAGAATATAACTTAAAAAAAAATAAGCAAAATGAAATTTACAATCGAAGAAATTAAAGCCGAACACCAAAAAGTAAAAAGCGGTGCAGATTTTCCTAAATATATTCAGGAAATAAAAAACCTGGGAGTTTCTCATTACAAAGCGCTTGTTGCTGATGGAAACACTCAGTATTTTGATGCTGAAAACAATTATGCTGAAACCGGAAGGAAATATGACGACCTGGCTGTTTCTGAAAACTTGAATCTTGATCAGTTTAAAACAAGATTAAAACTTCACCAGCAAGGCGGAACAGATTATATGACTTTCTGTAAAGATTGCGCCGAAAACGGAATAGAAGGCTGGGAAATGGATCTCGATAAAATGACCTGCACTTATTTTGATAAAAACTAGAATGATGTTTTAGAAGAAAAAGTGCCTGCTTAAAAAGACAAATCAATTTCAAATGACAAAACTTTTGCAATTATAGATTTTTAATATTAATTTTGTTGGAAATGATAGATGTAGAAAATAATTCATTCTGTTATTTATGAGTAATTATTTTGATCTGGAAAATTCAATTATTTTTTTTATGAAGAATTCCAGGTCTTTAATAGTTTCTTTTTGTTTCAAGATGGAAAGAAATGCAACAATAAAATTATGAAGTTTTTTAAAAATTTAGCCGTTTCTGTTTTGTGTTTCGGGAGCATTTTGTCATTTGCGCAGGAAAGTGATCTGGGAGCTTGGTACATGTATTTTGGGAATAACAAAATCAGCAAAAAGCTGAATTTCCATAACGAGATTCAGTACCGAAATTTTGACGGAATCGGTGATCTGGAACAGCTTTTAATCCGTACAGGAATTGGTTATGATCTTTCAGAAAATAACAATAACGTTTTGCTGGGGTATGGTTTTATTTTAAGTCAACCTTACATTAATGGAGAAAAATCTGAAAATATTGAGCACCGTATTTTCCAGCAGTTTATTACAAAACAAAAGTTCGGAAGGTTTAATCTGCAGCATCGTTACCGCCTTGAAGAACGTTTTTTACAGGATGATTTCAGGATGAGATTCCGTTATTTATTAGGATTGAATATTCCGATCAATAACAAAGAAATGTTGCCAAAAACATTGTATCTTTCAGCTTATAACGAGATTTTCCTGAATCTGGACAGCCCCGTTTTCGACAGAAACCGTGTTTATGGAGCTTTAGGATTTATTATTAACAAAAACATGAGAATTGAAGCAGGATATATGAACCAGCTTCAGGAAAATAAAAACCGCGGACAAATACAAATCGGTTTTTATAACAATATTCCTTTTACTAAAAATTAGAGACTGTTTAAGTTTTGAATATATTTTTAACATTAAATAGGCTTAAAGTAAAAAATATTCGGATTCAGTCTTTAAAGCAGAATTAAAGAATTTTCAAAACTAAGAAACTAAAAAACTAAAATACTTTTTTTAACTAAATAATCACAAACCATGATTCACGATTACGTAATTATTTCCATCGCTGTACTTTTATCGGTGATGATTTTGGTGATGGTAGGGCAGAAGCTCAAAGTAGCTTACCCGATTTTTCTTGTGATTGCAGGTTTACTCGTGAGTTTCATTCCGGGGATGCCGCAAATAGAAATAGAGCCTGATCTGGTATTTCTCATATTTCTTCCGCCGATTTTATTTGAAGCGGCCTGGTTTACGTCTTGGCAGGATTTTCATAAATGGCGGAAACAAATCTTCTCAATGGCATTTGGTTTAGTTTTTTTAACGTCCATTGTTGTAGCTTACCTTTCGTCATCAATCATTCCAGGATTAACGGTTGCTATGGGATTTCTTTTGGGAGGAGTAAATTCTCCACCGGATGCAGTGGCAGCAACTTCGGTTTTAAAAAACATGAAAATTCCTAAAAAAATTACCACGATTTTGGAAGGAGAGAGCCTGATTAATGATGCTTCGAGTTTAATTGTATTTAAATTTGCTTTGGCAGCCGTTATTTCTGGGCAGTTCATATTCCGTGAAGCGGTGACAGATTTCTTTACCATGGCAATTGGTGGTGTGGCCGTAGGAATCGGTGCAGGTTYCGTTTTTGGAAAATTTTTAAGATTAATTCCGTCCAATTCCAATATCGATACCGTTATTACTCTGATTGTTCCTTACGTGATGTATGTTGCAGCAGAACACTTTCATTTTTCTGGAGTTTTGGCGGTTGTTGCAGGAGGTTTGTTGATGTCTTACAATTCACATTGCTATTTGAGCCATACGTCAAGAATTCAGACCGGAAATGTGTGGAGCGTCATCATTTTCTTAATGAATACCATTATTTTCATCCTGATCGGTCTTGAATTGCCAATCGTCGTTGGAGCAATGAAAGATTACACGATCTCAGAAGGTGTTTTCTACAGTGTTGTAATCGGAGGAGCCATTATTTTTACTCGTTTGGCTTACAGTTATGCAATTGTGTATATTCCAAGGCTTTTATCTAAAAAAGTTAGGCAGGAAAACCCCAAACCCGACTGGAAAGAACCATTCATTATCAGTTTTGCCGCGATGAGGGGAGTTGTTTCTTTGGCAGCGGCGCTTTCTATTCCGGTTTATATAAGTCCGGGAGAGGCGTTTCCGCATCGAAATATTATTCTGTTTGTGACTTTTGTGATTATCCTTATTACTTTGGTAGGACAGGGATTATTGCTTTCACCGATTTTAAAGCTCCTCAAAATTGAAGACGCAGGAAGTGAACTTCCGGAAGAAAAGCAGGAAGCTATTTTAATGAAAAAGTTAAAAGAAACAGCACTTGAGAAACTGACCTCAGATTTTTCTGAATTATCTGAAAACAACAGCCTCGTAAAACATCAGATCTACAAGCTGGAAAACGAAATGAAACTGATTGCTGATAAAGCACAATGTATGAGTTCTACGGTAGATTATGCCGCTGCAATGAACGAAAATAAGGATGTTTTGAGACAAGTGATTCAGGCGCAGAGAAACGAGCTTCACCGTATGAAACGCGAGAAAATGTTTGATGATCACGTAATGAGAACCATTGAAATGCAACTGGATTTTGATGAAGCTAAAATTACAGGATTTGCTCATTAAATTTAGAGTTTATTGATTTTTAAGATCGTCGAAATTATGTACATTTTACTTTAATTTATGAGCCACGAATACACGAATATTTTTTAGTACTTTACTCATTATATTTGTGCATTCGTGGCAAAAAAAGATTCTCAAAATGAAATTCAAATCATTACAACCCATTTTATATATCCTGAAATTTGGTGAACCTGCATCAGAAATTAGCAGAGCGTGATAAAATTTGCTATTTTTGATAAAATTTTAGAAATAAAAAATGAAAAATAAAATAATTGTAGGATTTGCAGCTTTAATGTTGGTGATGTCCTGTAACAACAATAACGATAAAGTACTGAATGCATTAGCCGATTATAATAACGGAATGGTTTCTGAAGGGTATCATTTTGGGGATAAAATAAATCTTCCGAAGGAGGTGACAGATAATGCTGAAAGTATCGTTATAAGCTTTGGAGAAAAAGAGTCTACAAGCCTTACGATTGACCCGAACTATTTTACGCTAGGTGACAATGCCGTAACTTTTAATATTAAAACAAAAGGCGGCGAAACATTGTATCAGGATGCTACGATCAACGTTTACAGCAAAAGCCCTGAAAAAGCGATCAATTATGATATTGTAGCAGAATATCCGCACAATCCTGCAAACTTCGTACAAGGTTTTCAGCTTGATGGAAATGTGATTTACGAAAGTGACGGACAATATGGAACTTCCCAAATTTTAACGTATAAATTAGGAGACACCACTCCGATTATTTCTACAAAACAGCCGGAAGATATTTTCTCTGAAGGAAGTACAATTGCTGGAGATAAAGTGTATCAGCTGACTTATAAAAACAAGAAAGGCTTGGTGTACGATAAAAAAACATTGACTTTACAATCAGAATTTCCTTATCCTAATGTGATGGGTGAAGGTTGGGGTTTAACGTTTGACGGGAAAAACCTTATCGCTTCAGACGGTACAAAAAATCTCTATTTCCTTGATGTAAATGATCCGTCAAAAATGATCAAATATATTTCTGTGGCAGGAAATACAACCGTTTACGACAGATTAAACGAGCTTGAATACCATAATGGTTTCATCTATGCAAACGTCTGGCAAAAGCCTTTTATATTAAAAATCAATCCGGCAAACGGAGAGGTTGTAGGTAAATTTGATTTTTCTCAACTTTCAGAAAAGCATACAAAAGGTGAGGATGATGTTTTAAACGGAATTGCCTTTAAAGGAGAAAACATGCTGGTTACAGGGAAAAACTGGCCTACAATTTATGAAGTTGCCATCAAATAGTTAAAATTGAAAGCAAGTATAAGCTTAATAAAATAAAGTATGTAAATTGGTAGCGCYCCGAAGGAGCGCTATCTTGGTAAAAAAAGTTTTTTGAAATTAATATCTCTCTTCCTGGTTTTAATTTTCTGCACAGTTTCTGCGCAGAAAATACTTCCTTTTGATACGCTAAAGCTTAAGGAAACGAAAGATATGTTTTCAGACGATTACGGAAACATTTATCTGTACCGAAACAAAGATTTCAGTTTTACCAAGTATGATTCTTTAGGCAAGCAATTAGGGAAATTGATGTTCACTGTTCCGTTTAAAGTTCAGGAAATCCAGAATCCTTTAACGGTCGCACTTTTTTCTGAAAATGCCCAGGAAATGAAATTTGTAGACCAAAACCTTAATGAAATTCAGAGACTGGATTTTAAACAAAAATTCAGCTTTATAAAGCATGCTTATGCTGAAGATCTGCAGCAGATATGGTTGCTTGATGAAAGCACGAAGCGCCTTCTTCAGTATAATTTCAGGAACGAAACAACGATTAATTCTTTTCCTTTTGATGCAAGCTTTGATGAGGTGATTGATCTTTTGGTTTTTGAAACGAAAGTTTATATTTTATCTAAAAACCTGTTCAGTGTTTACAATCTGAAATTTGAAAAACTCTTTGAAGCTCCGGTAGAAAACGCCAAACGTTTCCGCAGAGAAAACGAAGAGATTTTAATTATTGCTAAAAATACCATATTCAAATATATTCCCGAGAAAGGTTTAGTTAAAATTTTTGATGATCCCGATGCGCAGATTGTGGATAAAAACTCATTGTCTTATTTTGAAATAAAAGACAACAAACTCTATCTTTACAGCCTTGAAAATATCGCTGATATTAAAAAACTTAAAGAAGCAGAAAACCAGAAAAAAGAACTTGAAAAAACCATCGAAAAATTAGAGAAAGAAAAGTCTGATAAATCGGATATTCTCAAAATAATGGATGAAATTCAGGACTTGGGCTTTTAGATTTTAACATTTCAAAACAAAGAAAGATAAATATGCATATTGCAGTTACAGGAAATATTGGAGCAGGAAAAACTACTTTAACCACGATGCTTGCCAAACATTACGGTTGGGATGCCCAGTTTGAAGA
>NZ_JBFRGA010000128.1:0-7734 GCF_052115105.1 Chryseobacterium sp. 2TAF14 | reverse complement strand
ATTTTATGCTGAATGGTTTCGGACATGGGCTTTCTATCTTTTCAACAAAAATAATAAGTCTTGAGCATATTTGAATGATTAAAATTAATATTAAATTCAACAAATGTTTAAGCGATTTTAAACTGCATTCAAGAATCTCTGTTTAAATTTGCATATTGTATCATTTTGATGCAATCAGTAAAATAGATTTGCTGAAATCTTTAATGAAGTCGAATATTTAATTATGAAAAAGTTTATCTTAGGGTTTGCAGTTTTAACCACAGCTTTTATGAATGCACAAACCCAAATCATTGCACACAGAGGTTATTTTCAGACACAGCCTCCAACAACGGAAAACTCTATTACATCTTTACAGAATGCCCAAAAGCTGAAGATCTATGGCTCTGAATTTGACGTAAGAATGTCTAAAGACGGCGTTTTGGTTATCAATCACGATGAGCATCACGGCAAAATGGAAATTTCGGAAACCGATTTTAAAGAACTGGCAAAACTGAAACTTTCAAACGGTGAAAAGTATCCTACATTAAAAGATTATCTGAAATCTGGTAAAAAAGACAAAGCTTTAAAATTAATTGTGGAAATAAAACCTGCAAAAACAGAAGCTTTGGAAAACGAAATCGTAGAAAAAACCATTGCCATGATTAAAGACATGAAGCTTGAAGCTCAATGTGAATATATTTCTTTCAGCTTAAATGTCTGCAAGCAGATCAAAAAACTGGCTCACGATTTTAAGGTGCAATATCTTAACGGAGAGTTATCACCTGAACAAATCAAAAACGAAGGTTTAGACGGGATGGATTATCATTACAGTGTTTTCCAAAAAAACCCGACATGGATCGCTGAAGCAAAAAAAATGGGACTAATCACCAATTCCTGGACGGTAAATGATCCCAAAGTTTACGAAGAACTGAAAGCTCAGGGAATAGGATTTGTTACCACTAATATTCCTGATCAATTGAAAGATAAATAAATCTAATACATCATTTTATAACCATCAATCTGCTTCATGTGAGGCAGATTTTTTGTTTAAAATAAGCTTAGTTTTTCGCTCAGTAGGAGCAATACCTTAGTAGTAAAAACAGTTTCAAACATTTTAAGCTCCGTATGAGCGACACCCTAATCTTCAAATTTCAATTCATAAAAATTGAGTAAAAGCATAAAGCTATTGAATTTAATCTACCAACTGTCAACTAAATCCTATCAACAATTTTTATTTTCTCAGGAAAAGACAATAAAGTTAAGATAAAATAATTCACTTTTTGTATTAAAAATAATTCATTCTTTTAAGGCGCTGTTACTTAAAAGTTTATGCATTATTGTTAAGTGTAAATTCATATAGAGTTTAAAAATTATTTAAAATATGTTAAAATCGTATTAAAGCTATGCTCATCATAGCTTTCTAATTTTGCGCAAACAAAAAATTGTATGCGTAAAGAGACTCAAAAATTACTTCTTTTATCTGTGTTAGGATTGGTGAGCGTGAATATGGCAGCTCAGCAACAGGTGAAGAAAGACACGATCAAGAATATCGATGAAGTTGTAGTGACAGCTTTGGGTATCAAAAGACAAAACAAAGCCTTAGGATATTCTACGGAAACAATCAATTCTGAGCAGCTTTTAAGAACTCAAAATAATCACTGGACGGGTGCTTTGGAAGGAAAAGTAGCAGGTTTGAAAATTCAAACAGCCGGAGCAGGTCCTTTATCAACACCAAGAATTACTTTAAGAGGAGATGTATCGATGAATGGTTTTGATGATCAGGCATTAATTGTATTAGACGGTGTTCCTATGAATTCAAGAACGGTGGGTACTGGAACTCCTGCATATGGAGCAGGTTCAGGAGGAGATGTACCGATTGACTATGGAAACGATTTAAATAGTATTAATCCAGATGATATAGAAAGTATCACAGTTTTGAAAGGACCTACAGCAGCAGCATTATACGGATCTAGAGGTGCAAAAGGGGCTATTATGATTACCACAAAATCGGGTAAAACAAAGCAGGGAAAAATTCAGGTGACTTTAAACTCTTACACTAGTTTTGACTCCGTTTTAAAATGGCCTGATTATCAGTACGAATATGGTCAGGGAACAATGCAGAGAAACTCGAAAGGAGAATATTTTTATTCTTATCAGGCTTCTGCGGACGGAGTAAATACGGGCTCTACAAGCAGTGCTTTCGGACCGAGGTTTGATGGACAAAGCTATTTCCAATATGATCCGACAATCCAGGGACAGAGCAAAGAAAGACAGGCTTGGAGGCCCTACACCAATAATATTAAAGATTTTTGGGAAGTAGGAAGTACGTATTCGAATAATTTATCTCTTGAAAGTTCAAACGAAAAAACAGCTTTCAGAACATCACTTTCTTATCTCAAAAATGAATGGATGATGCCTAATACAGGTCTTGAACGATGGGGTGCAGCGATATCTTTGGATCACAAGATTAATGAAAAGTTTAAAACAAGCGTAAAGTTATCGTATACTCAGACACAGAGTGACAATCTTCCTGCGACAGGATATAACAATCAGTCTATTTCATACTTCATGATTTTCCAGAATCCAAATGTGGATTTGGCTTGGTACAGACCGATTTGGAAAGCAGGACAACAACAGGTTGATCAGATACATCCTTTTAGTTCATACATCGACAATCCTTATTTGATTGCCTACGAAATGACCAACAGTTTAAATAAGAAAAATATCACAGGGAATATTAGTTTAAATTATCAGATTGATAAACACTTTGATGTATTGTTGAGATCAGGGATGATTTGGAATGACGAATTACGTACACAAAGAAGACCATGGAGTTCTGCAAATTATTTACAGGGATATTACCGTGAGCAATATGTAAACGGAATGAATTTTAATAATGATTTAATGATTAATTATAAGAATACATTCGGGCCGGTTAACTTTTCTGCTACTTTGGGCGGTGGCTCACAGTACGAAGAGCAGCTTACCAAAGATTATTTTGCATTAGGTTTAAAAAAAGCTGGAGTTTACAATCTTACGAATGCAGTTACACAACGTTTTGACCTTCCCACACCTTACGACAGAATGGTTAACAGTGCATATGGTTTAGCTACATTTAGTTATCAGGATAAAATTTTTCTTGATTTTACAGCAAGGAATGACTGGAGTAGTACACTTCCTAAAGCAAACCGATCTTATTTTTATCCGTCGGTAGCTTCATCTTTTATTC
The DNA here is from genome assembly GCF_052115105.1 of Chryseobacterium sp. 2TAF14. Lineage (NCBI taxonomy): Bacteria > Pseudomonadati > Bacteroidota > Flavobacteriia > Flavobacteriales > Weeksellaceae > Chryseobacterium > Chryseobacterium sp. 2TAF14. Next base: position 4,526 of record NZ_JBFRGA010000128.1, on the reverse strand, counting down.
TTTCAGATATTTTTAATCTTAAAAGTAACCGATTTAATTACTGGAAGTTAAGAGCTTCGTGGTCAAAAGTAGGAAATGATACAACACCTTACCAGCTTCAGAATTATTATAACCCAAGTTTAGCATTTCCGGGATCGATCGAAGTATCAAATAAATTCTTGAATCCTAATTTAAGACCTGAAATGATTACCAATATCGAAGCAGGTATGGATTTCAGCTTATTTAATAACAGATTAAACTATAACGTTACGCTTTATCAAAGTAATTCTGTAGATCAGATTATCAGAAATGTTCCTGTTTTATGGGAAACGGGGTATTCGCAAAGGGTTATCAACTCAGGAGAAATAAGAAACAGAGGAGTAGAAATGATGTTGAACGCGTATCCTTTAAAAAATAAAGACTTCTCATGGAATGTGTCTGCAAACTGGTCGTTGAACAGAAATGAAATTCTTTCTTTACCGGAAGAGTTTAATGGAGAGCCATATGTAATGGGAAGTATTGGTGGTGTAGTTTATTATAATGCCGTAGTAGGAGGTTCTATTGGAGATTTATATGGTTATGGATTAATGTATTCTCCGGATGGACAGGTGATTTATGGTGCAGATGGATTGACTGGAAAACCAACGCAGATGAAAAAGATAGGAAATGCTTTCCCTAAATGGAGAGCAGGTCTCCAAAATGAATTCAGATATAAAAATATTTCATTGAGTTTCTCTTTCGATGGGCAGTATAAAGGGGTAGCATACTCTCAGTCTCATCATAAAATGTCTGAACAGGGTAAGCTTATGCATACTTTAGAAGGAAGAGATAATCCTGGAGGATTAATTATTGGGCAAGGTGTTGTGCAAAATGCAGACGGATCTTATTCGCCAAATACAAAAGGAGTTTTAGCCTCTGCTTATTACAGCGATTATTACAGAAGAGCAAATGTGGAAACCAATACTTTTGATACTTCATTTATTAAATTAAGAGATGCCAGAATTTCTTATTCATTCCCAAGATCAATCACTGAACCTTTAAAAATAACAGACCTTACCCTTGCTCTTTTCGGAAAAAACCTTTGGATGTGGACGAAATTCCCGCTATTTGATCCGGAAGTGGCAACTTTAGATAATGCTACAATTACCCCTGGAGTAGAAATGGGACAATTGCCGACAGCAAGAACGGTAGGTTTTCAACTTAATGTAAAATTCTAAATTTTTAAACATGAAAAAATCAATATTTAAATATTTCATCCTAGCAGGCTTAACTTTGGGATCGGTTTCTTGTGACAGAAGTTTTGACGAAATAAATGTGGATGACAGTAAAATCTATGAGCCGGAAGTTTCAAGTTTCTTAGCTCCAATTCAGTATAATATGGCTTGCGTAGGATATTTACGAGCTAACGATTTCACTTTTGATATTATGCAGGTTTCCTTGGATTTTCCTAATGAAGGAAATACATTAAGCAGATATAACATTACAGAAAACACAGGAGCGGGATTTTGGAATAATAGTTATAAATGGATAAAGCAGGTTTACGATATGAGAAAAGCTGCAATTGATAGTGATGATAAGAATTATGAAGCGATTGCTTTGATTTTGAATGCATGGATTTATTCTAATCTTACAGATACTTATGGTGATGTTCCCTTCACTGAGGCTTCCAGACTTGAAGAGGGAATTTCTCAACCTAAATTTGACCAGCAGAAAACCATCTATCTGCAATTATTGGATGACTTAAAGAGAGCAAATTCTCTTTTTGTAACCACAAAACAACTCACAGGAACCGACCTTTTTTATAATGCGGGAACCGATACAAACGGAATTACCAATTGGAAGAAATTCGGAAACTCTCTGTCATTAAGGTTGTTAACTAGAATATTAAAAAGAAACGGTGAGGTAGATGTGAATGCAAGAATTCAGGAGATTGTTAATAATCCTACTACATACCCTATTTTTTTAAGTAATGCTGAAAGTGCGAAACTTAATGTTACCGGCGCTGCTCCTTTAATGCCTCCGATTGCAAGACCACAGGATTTTACGACGGGAAGAGCTGCTTCAGAGTTTTTTGTGGAAACTTTAAAAGCAAACAATGACCCTCGTATGGCAATGTTTTTTGGTCAGGCGAAAGAGCTTCTACCTCCACAGGCAAATATTGGTTATAAAGGTGCCCCCACAGGATATGCTTACGGAACGGTATTTAATTATCAGCCTTCCAATATGAATCAGAATTTAGCTAAAGGTCCTTTAAATATTCTTATTTTCCCTTACGCTGAATTACAGTTTATCCTTTCAGAACTGGCTTATAAAGGAATTATTTCAGGAAGTGCGCAAACTTTCTATGAAAATGGTGTAAAAGCAACGATTGAACAATGGGGAGCCGTAGTTCCTGCAAATTATTTAACAAATCCTAATGTAGCTTATAATGCAACTTTTGAAAGGATTATGCTGCAAAAATATGTGTCACTGTTTTTCGTGGATCAGCAACAATGGTTTGAGAAAAGAAGAACGGGTTATCCRGTGCTTCCAAATAACGGTGGATTATTAAATAACGGTGTAATGCCTTCAAGGCTAATGTATCCTCCAAATCCAAGAGTTTTAAATACTACTAATTATCAGGCTGCAGTGCAGCTAATGGGCGGCGACAACATCAATACAAAAATGTGGTGGAACCAATAATTAAAAAATAATACTACTTCTAACACATTAGCTATACTATGATTTTGCGTTGAAACTTTGAAATATTTACAACATGTAAGAAGAAAATCTTAGATTTTCAAAAACTAATATGTTCTTCTTTACGGCATAATAAATCTATAGATTTCTAATGTGTAAAATTTTTATAGTAAAATAAATTTAGACAATATTTATAATCAAATTTAATATGAATATAAAATTCTTACTGCCATCTTTACTTATTTCAGCGATGGCATTTTCTCAAACTTCCGTTTCAGGATATGTTTTTGAAGATTTAAACAAAAATCAGAAAAAAGAAAAACGTGAAAAAGGAATTGAAAATGTAGCCGTTTCAAACGGAGCTCAGGTTGTTTTAACCGATAAAAACGGAAGATACAGCTTGCCGGTAACTGACGGTCAGACAATTTTTGTCATTAAACCATCGGGTTACATGGTGGCTTTAAATCAAAATAATTTACCACAATATTATTATCAGTACAAACCAAAAGGTTCACCAGCAGATTTTAAATACAAAGGAACTGCACCAACAGGAGCGCTTCCGAAAGAATTAAATTTTGCTTTACATAAACAGAACGAAAGCAAAAACTTTGATATTTTGGTTTTCGGAGATCCGCAACCTTACACCGAAAAACAATTGGATTATTTTAAAAGAGCAATTGTAAACGAAGTAAAATCGACCAAGAAAAACGCAGTTTTCGGGATCAGTCTTGGAGATTTGGTAGGTGATGATCTGAGTCTGCAGAAACCTTATGCTGATGTGATGAAAGAGATCGGTCTGCCTTGGTACAACGTGATGGGAAATCATGATATGAACTATGATGCGAAAGAAGACCAGCTTTCAGACGAAACTTTTGAGGCTAATTTTGGTCCTGCAAATTATTCTTTCAATTACGGAAATGTACATTTTATTGTACTTGATGATATTCTTTATCCAGATCCAAGAGACGGCAAAGGATATTGGGGAGGTTTCAGAGACGATCAGGTTCAGTTTATCGAAAACGATTTAAAACTAGTAGATAAAAATAAATTGGTTGTTGTTTCTTTTCACATTCCTTTGGATCATAATAATGAAGATAATTTCAGAAATGCAGACCGCCAGAAATTGTTTGATGCGCTTTCTCCGTTTGCAAATGCATTGATGTTGTCGGCTCACACTCACATTCAGCAGCAGATTTTTTATGGAAAAGCTCAAGGCTGGAAAGGCACAAAAGATCTTCATGAATATAATGTAGGAACTACTTGCGGAGATTGGTGGTCCGGAACCTCAGACGAAATCGGTTTACCTACTTCTACAATGAGAGACGGTACTTCAAAAGGATATTCTTTCATCAGTTTTAACGATAATCAGTACAAAGTAAAGTACAAAACAGCAGGAAAACCTGAAGATTATCAGATTCAGTTGTATGTTCCAAAAGTGATTCCTCATCCATCGAAAACTTCGGCTAAAATTTTGGCAAATTTCTTTATGGGAAGCAAAAAAGATAAAGTAGAATACAGGATTGACGGCGGAAAATGGGAAGAAATGGAGTACAGCGAAACCATCGATCCTAACTTCGCAAACTCAGTTTTTAAATGGGATTCTACAGATAAAATTTTCCCGGGAAGAAGACCTTCAAATCCGGAACAGTCAAAACACATCTGGATGGGTGGTTTTGGAAACAAATTAACACTCGGAAAACATAAAGTTGAGGTTAAAGCTTACGATATGTACGGAAACGAGTTTTCGGCATCACAAGAATTTGAGGTTCAAAACTCGGTTCTTATTCCATAGAATCAGTTTTTACTTTTTATATATTACTTTCAGAAACCGGCTTATTCGTAAGTCGGTTTTGTTGTAAATAACAGAT
>NZ_JBFRGA010000127.1:0-8512 GCF_052115105.1 Chryseobacterium sp. 2TAF14 | reverse complement strand
GCCTTGTCAAGGTTTAAAACCTTGACAAGGCTATCAATTCAGCTTTTTTCGAATTTTTTCATAATGCTTTAATACCAAATATTTAAATAGAGATTCCTCCTTCGTCGGAATGACAAATCTTGAAAATCTTGACTTTGTTCTAGCCCCGATTGCAGTGAAAATCCTTTTTTGAAAAAAAAGATTGTAACGGAAAGCGGGAAAAAGCTCCTTAAAAAAAATAATTAGTACAATCAAAAATAAGTCATAATTGAGATTGCTTCGTCGCTTCGCTTCTCGCAGTGACAAAAAATAAAAAGAGACTGCCAAAATTAGCAGTCTCTTTTCGTATGTGTTGTTGTCTGAATTATTTCTTCTTGTACGCAGCGTCTTTAATTCTCGCTTTTTTACCTCTAAGGTCTCTGAAGTAGTAAATTCTAGATCTTCTAACTTTACCTCTTCTGTCAACTTCAATTTTTTGAAGAGCAGGCATGTTGATAGGGAAAACTCTCTCTACACCTACATCACCACTCATTTTTCTGATTGTAAAAGTCTTTGTAGAACCTGTTCCTCTCAATTGGATCACAGTTCCTTTGAAGAACTGAGTTCTTGTTTTTTGACCTTCCTTAATCTCGTAATACACAGTGATTGTATCACCAGCTTTGAATTCAGGGAATTCTTTTTTTGTAATGTACTTGTCTTGTACGTACTTTAATAAATCCATTATTAATAAAATAAAAGTGTTAAGCTAAGCAACTTTCACGGACTTCGTCAGAGGTTGAATAACAGCCATTTCCTCATTCAGGTCGGGCTGTCCGCTGTATCTTTTTTGGTTTCGGCGGCTTTGCCGCCGAAACCAAAAAAGGATGCCGCTTCCATCCCTCACGCAAAAATACAGTCTTTCAAATCAAAAGATTACAAACATTAGAAAATTCCCAAAAAAATTGTAATTTCAGACCACAAAATTTTACGCAGTACAATGATAGATAAAAGAGTAAAAAATGCTACAGAAGCGATAGAAGGAATCAAAGACGGAATGACCTTAATGTTGGGCGGATTTGGTCTTTGCGGAATCCCTGAAAACTCAATCAACGCTTTGGTAGAGAGTGATGTAAAGGATTTAACATGTATTTCAAACAATGCAGGAGTAGATGATTTCGGATTGGGATTGTTGTTGCAGAAAAAGCAAATCAAAAAAATGATTTCATCTTACGTAGGCGAAAATGCAGAATTTGAAAGACAAATGTTATCGGGCGAATTGGATGTTGAATTGACTCCACAAGGAACTTTAGCAGAAAAATGCCGTGCTGCACAGGCCGGAATTCCTGCATTTTACACTCCTGCAGGTTTCGGAACTGAAGTTGCAGAAGGCAAGGAAGTAAAAGAATTTAAAGGAAAACCGCATATTTTAGAACATGCTTACGAAGCAGATTATTCAATTGTAAAAGCCTGGAAAGGTGACCACGCAGGAAATTTGATATTCAAAGGTTCAGCAAGAAATTTCAACCATCCGATGGCAGGAGCAGGAAAAATTACCATTGCAGAAGTGGAAGAATTGGTTGCTCCAGGAGAATTAGATCCCAACCAGATTCATATTCCGGGAATTATGATCCAAAGAATCTTTCAGGGAGAAAATTTTGAAAAAAGAATTGAGCAGAGAACGGTTAGAAAAAAAGATTAATTTTTAATCAGTTTCTTTTTAAAATAATACCCCGAAACCAATTTTCGGGGTAAATTTTTATAACTATTTGTAATCCAATTGTCATTCTGAATGAAGCAAGGCGCAATGAAGAATCTCCATTCCGAATCATTAAACTTTCATCATTATTATCAAATTTCCTACAATCTATATCCAACTCTCAATCCAAAACAAAAATTAAAAACATTTCCTGAACTTTCCTCCAAATTCAGCTTTTGGAAAAGTGGCTTTAATCCGGTTCCGTTTCGGGTATCTTTTATTTCGTTATATTCAATATCGCTATTGTCGATTTGTCGATTCATCAATCCCAAACCGATATAAGGTTCAAGAATAATTTTTTTCGACATTGAAATCTGATTTCCGACCATAATATTGAAACCTTTTGCCGTTCTTTTGGTTCCGAAATTATCTGTGTAAAATTTTGTTTCATCGTTTTTTGGTGAAAAATCTACTGAATTTGTACCTTCATTTTCTCTATAAAACAGTTGCAATCCGACATAAAATTCATTTCTTTTAGATTCGATTCTTGAATGAAGCATTTTAAACAAGTAAACCCGACCTTCAAGATTAGCTTTAAAACCTTTTGATTTTAAAAATATCGTATCCGCTTTGCTAAAATCATACAATTGATACCCAGCTTCTGCATTCACACTGAAATAAGGATTGATCTTCCTTTCAGCAGAAATTTGTAAAGTCGGATAAGAAACCACATCGACTAATTGCGTTGCGTTCAGTTTCAAAATCCACTTGCTTTCCTTTGATTCTTCTTGGGCAAAAATCAAAGTTGAAATCGTTAAAATAAGAATGGTTAAAAGTTTTTTCATTGAAATTTGCTTTATATTAAGTGAGTTTCCGCAATCTTTCTTTCCCCGATCTGCTGTCTCCACATGGCGTAATATAATCCTTTTTCTTCAATTAATTGTAAATGTGAACCAGTTTCGATGACTTGTCCGCGTTCCAAAACATAAATTCTATCGGCATGCATAATCGTACTTAATCGATGTGCAATCAAAACAGTAATCTGCTCTTTTTCTTTGGAAATTTCTTTAATCGTAGTCGTAATTTCCTCTTCTGTAATGCTGTCTAAAGCAGATGTTGCTTCATCAAAAATTAATAAATGTGGCTTTCTCAGTAGAGCTCGTGCAATGGCAATTCTTTGTTTTTCACCACCGCTTAGTTTTAATCCGCCTTCACCGATAATCGTTTCTATTCCTTTTTCAGCACGCTCCAAAAGAGCGGTACAGCTTGATTTTTTTAAAGCTAATTGAAGGTCTTCTTCCGTTGCAGAAGGATTTACAAATAAAAGATTTTCTTTTATCGTTCCTGCAAAAAGCTGGGTATCCTGAGTTACGAAACCGATTTGGTTTCTCAATTCATCAAAATCAAACTCCTTTCCGTCAACATTGTTGTAAAAAATGCTTCCTTCCTGTGGTCTGTATAAACCTACAAGCAATTTTACCAGAGTACTTTTTCCTGATCCGCTCGGTCCTACAAAAGCAATTGTTTCTCCATTCTTCACATCAAATGAAATAGAATTAAGTGCTTTATAATGAGCACTCTGATGCTGAAAAGAAACCTTTTGGAACTCCAATTCTTCAATAGCACCAATTTTTTTCGGGGTTAAAGGTTTAGGTTCAACCTCTTTTTTCATCACCCGGTCAAAATTTTGAAGCGATGCTTCTGCTTCACGGTAAGAAATGATGATATTCCCGATTTCCTGCATCGGCCCGAAAATAAAGAACCCGTAAAACATTAATGACAGATATTGTCCCGGAGTTACAATATTTTTAAAAATTAACAATAATAAGGTGAAAGTAATAACCTGCTGTAAAAAATTCACCAACGTTCCCTGTACAAAGCTTAGTGAGCGAATGCTTTTTACTTTTCTCAATTCCAGGTTCAGGATTTTGTACGTGTTGTTATTCAAACGTTCCACTTCCTGATTGGTGAGTCCCAAACTTTTTACAATCTCAATATTTCTGAGACTTTCGGTGGTACTTCCTGCCAAAGTTGTGGTTTCTGTAACAATATTTTTTTGAATGGTTTTAATTCTCTTACTCAATAAATTAGTGACAACAGCAATAAGAATAATTCCCACTACATAAACCGGCATAATCGACCAGTGTAGACGAATGGCGTATACAGAAACGAAAATTATACTTACCAGAATTCCAAAAAATACATTGATGAAATTATTGATAAATTTCACAGAATCTTCACGCACTTTAGTTAAAATAGAAAGCGTTTCGCCACTTCGCTGATCTTCAAATTCCTGAAAAGGCAATCTCATCGAATGCTGTAAACCATCAGTGAAAATCTTCGCACCAAATTTTTGGATAATCACACTTACTACATAATCCTGAAATGCTTTGGCAATTCGGCTGATCATTGCGGTTCCTATTAATAAACCTAAAAAATAGAAAACACCATGATAAATATCGGTTCCGTAGAGATATTCGTTCAACGTTCTTGGAATCAGTTTTTCTTTATCAAAAAAATTAGGATGGGTAACAAGTTTATCTAATATATTTCCAGTTATGGCAGGAGCAAATAACGAAAATACCTGATTGATAGCAGCTAACAACAGCGAAGCGATGATCAGCCATTTATAAGGTTTTAAATAATTTAATAGAATTTTCATTTGTAAAATTAAAAGCCTACAAATTTACGACAATTTGAGAAGTAAAATTTATCATAGGATAAGAAAATAGGCTAACCTTCAAACATTAAGAATATTAAATTAAAAAAAAAATTATTGAAAAATCAAAGATTTTAATTAGCAAAATACTTAAAACGCAGCGCAACTTAACTATTCTAAATCCTTAATAAAAATCTTAATGGTTTAAAAAAAATCAGCATTTCCATTAATTAAACATATGTTCGCATATAATTTAAAATAAATTCTGTGTATTTCTGCGTGGAATTAAAATTAGTCGCACAAATGCACAAATTTAATTTAGCCCGATAAGAAAGAAAGTATTTTCGTAATTCTGAAAAAATGGCTAATTTGGCAGGATAAGATTATGCTATGCTAACTAAAGAACAAATTGCACAAAGAATTTCAAAAGAAGTAAAAGACGGATATTATGTAAATTTAGGAATCGGAATTCCAACACTGGTTGCCAATTACGTTCCTGATAATCTTTCAGTAGAGTTTCAAAGCGAAAACGGAGTTTTGGGAATGGGTCCATTTCCTTTTGAAGGGGAAGAAGATGCCGACATCATCAACGCCGGAAAACAGACCATTACCATTCTGGATGGAGGTTCATTTTTCGATTCTGCATTCAGTTTTGGGATGATCAGAAGCCAGAAAGTAGATCTTACGATTCTCGGAGCAATGGAAGTTTCAGAAAACGGAGATATTGCCAACTGGAAAATCCCGGGAAAAATGGTGAAAGGAATGGGTGGTGCAATGGATTTGGTAGCTTCAGCCGAAAATATCATCGTAGCGATGATGCACGTAAACAAAGCAGGAGAAAGCAAAATTCTCAAAAAATGCTCACTTCCTTTAACCGGAATTAACTGTGTGAAAAAAGTAGTTACAGAATTAGCGGTTTTAGACATTACTCCGGCTGGTTTCAAATTGGTTGAACGAGCTCCGGGAGTTTCCGTAGAACACATTATAAAATCCACAGAAGCAGATTTAATCATTGAAGGTGAGATCCCTGAAATGCAGTTCTAAATAAAATAAAAACCTTGTCACACGGCAAGGTTTTATTTTTTGAGTAACTAAACGACTTAGGAAACGAAGGCGTTAATAAAATTGAAATTTAATCCGTTAAAAAATTCCCACTGTTTGAGTGCGGCAAGAATTATGTTAATAAACTAAACATTCAATCCGCACGAGTTTTGGGGATTTTAGGATTCAATTTTAATTTTTAGCCGCAGTTTCCAGTTTTGAATTTTTGTTTCTTTTGTTTCAAGACAAAAGAAAAATCAATTAATTTTTTCAAAGGAAAAAAAAGAAAGCTATTTACCATCCTGCGCTCCAAAAACTTTCTGCAAAATACTTGTTGTTCTCATTACAGAATTATTTCTGATACCGCTTTCCTTTTCTGCAACCATTTTGAAAACTCCATTAATGGTTTCGTTGGTTACATATTCATTAAGATCTGTCGAAACAGCTTGTCCAGTCAGAGTATTGTATTTTGAAATTAAATTAGTCCAGACTTTATCAGCGCCTACTTTTCCTAAAGAAGCTTTTACTTTAGGCTGAAAAGCAGTAAAAAGTTGGGATTGAGTTTTTGTTTGCAAATAGTTAGTTGCTGCATTATCACCTCCCAGTAAAATGTTTTTTGCATCTGTAATGGTCATCGAAGTGATTGCTTTTGTAAAGATCGGTGCAGATTCAGTTACTGCATCTTCGGCGGCTCTGTTGATTAATTTTATACCCTGATCGGCTAAACTTCCCAATCCAAAAGCACGGAGCTTGGTATCAATTATTCTTAATTTTTCAGGCATTAAAATTTTTACAGCTTCATTTTTTAAGAAACCATCTGTTACACCCAATTTTTTCACACCTTCAGTTACACCTAGATTTAAAGCTTCCTTTAAACCAGACGAAATTTGCGTTGACGTTAAATTATTTAAGTTGACTGAAGAACTTGCAGATGGTGGTGTTGAAGCTGATGTTGTTGAAGTTGAAGTTGTGTTCTTTTTAGGATTACTTAGATCAATACCCGTTTGATTTTTAACGGTAGATTTAATTACATCTAAAATCTGTGACTGCGCAGAAACTGAAAATAATAATCCAGCTGCTAAAAAAAAAGTTTTTCTCATCGTTTATTTTATACAAAATTAGATGTTTTTAGATTGAAAAAGTTAAATGATAATTGTTAATTTTAATAAAAGACGAGATTTTTAACTAAAACATTCTTTGGAAAAATAATTTGGTAGAAATTTATTTAAAGAATTATCCGCTTCGTTTACAAAGCTCCAGAGGAGCTTTACCTTTGTAGAGAATCTAGAGCACACAAATCTGAGCTCCGGAGGAGCGAAACCTCATATTTATCAATACCATCAGAAAAATCCTCAAAAAATAATTATATTCGCTAAACTCAAATCAAATTCAGAAATGAAACGTTTTTTACTTCTATTTTCTATCATATTTTCGGGATTCTTCTTTTCCCAGTCTCAATTGAATTTAATTCCCTATCCTCAAAAAGTTGAGTTTCAAAAAGGAGAATTTAATATTAATAATCAAACTATTGTAAAAGGAGTAGATAAATCTTTTGAACATCAATTTTTTTTAAAATCTCTAAATAAAATTAAAGGTTTTGATTTATCAAAAAATAACCGAGGTGATGGAGTTAATGTTATTTTTCTAAACCTAAAAAAAGAATTAAAGAACGATTACGAAATTCAAATAACATCAGATTTTATTTCTGTCACAGGAAAAGATAAATCGGGATTATTTCACGGTATTCAAACTTTACTTCAGCTCATTCAAAATTCTGAAAACAGCAAAATTCCCGCATTAAAAATTGAAGATTCTCCAAAATTCGCATGGCGTGGAATGCATCTCGATGTTTGCCGTCATTTCTTTACTGTTGAAGAAGTAAAGCAGTACATCGATTATTTGGCAATGTACAAGCTCAATACTTTTCATTGGCATCTCACAGACGATCAGGGTTGGAGAATTGAGATTAAAAAATATCCAAAACTGACACAAATTGGTTCAAAACGTAAAGAATCGATGATCGGAGCTTATGTTGACAATACTTTTGACGGAAAACCTTACGGACCATATTTCTATACACAGGAACAAATAAAAGAAGTTGTAAAATATGCAACAGAAAGACACATCACGGTTGTTCCCGAAATTGAAATGCCCGGTCACGCTTTGGCTGCACTTTCAGCTTATCCTGAATTGGCGTGTACAAAAGGTCCTTTCGAAGCGGCTACAAAATGGGGCGTTTTTGATGATGTTTTCTGTCCGAAAGACGAAACTTTTACATTTTTAGAAAATGTTTTAGATGAAGTGATCCAACTGTTTCCATCGCAATATATTCACATCGGAGGTGACGAATGTCCTAAAACGAGATGGAAAGAATGCACACATTGTCAGGAATTAATTAAGAAAAACAATCTAAAAGATGAACATGGTTTACAAAGTTATTTCATCCAGAGAATTGAAAAATATGTTAATTCTAAAGGAAGAAAAATCATCGGTTGGGATGAGATTTTAGAGGGCGGATTGGCTCCAAATGCTGCTGTAATGAGCTGGACAGGCATTAAAGGCGGAGTTGAAGCCGCAAAAACCAATCATTTTGCCGTAATGACGCCGGGTTCGTATTGCTATTTTGACCATTATCAGGGAGATCCGCAAACTGAACCCAATGCTTTTGGAGGTTTTACGCCTTTGGAAAAAGTCTATTCTTACAACCCGTTTCCTGCTGAATTAAATGCAGAGCAGACGAAATATATTTTGGGAGTTCAGGCTAATTTGTGGACGGAATATATTCTTGATTTTAAGCAGGTTCAGTATATGATTTTCCCAAGATTATTTGCACTTTCTGAGGTCGGTTGGGGAACTTCAAACCCTGAAAATTACAAGAAATTTGAAGACAGAGTGATGGAGCATTTTAAAATTTTAGATAAAATGAAGATCAACTATGCAAAAAGTATTTATAATATTTCCGGAAAAGTAATTCCTGAAAAAAATGGTGCTTCATACCAACTTTCGACTTCACAAAATCCAGACGGAATCAGATTTACTACAGACGGAAGCGATCCGAAATCGGGTTCTGCAATTTATAAAAATCCTATTCCTGTTTCTAAGAAAATGACTGTGAAATCTGCTTATTTTGAAAACAATCAACTGAAAAGCACCATATC
>NZ_JBFRGA010000126.1:0-7770 GCF_052115105.1 Chryseobacterium sp. 2TAF14 | reverse complement strand
TTTGTATTGTTGTTTGGCTTTTAGGAATGCTAAATATCATCCCGGGAATGAGTACCAGTTATTTAATTCATGTACTTTTAGTAATTGCAGTAGTTGTAGTACTTTATAACATTATTTCCGGCAGAAGACCTTTAGATTAAAAAATAACAGAAAAAATTAGAAAAGCTGAATAGTATTATTCAGCTTTTTTTGTGAATATAAATTAAAACTGATGAAAAGTCCTGTAAAAATCATAACTAAACAGCTTGAATTTTATATTATTAAGTGATAAAAATCAAATTATCATAAAAAAAATATAAAAGTGGTTCAAAAATTAAAAACAAAATATAACTAATTGATTATCATATATTTGAAAAATAAATACATTGTCTTTTTTTACAAATTTTTACGTCATTATTTATAAATAGCGCCCACAATAAGTTGCTGATGAAATTTTATGATAATATATTTGTTACAGATAAAACGAGAGACACTTAAATCATTCATATATAATAACTTTTCATCATTCAGTTTTCATGTAGAACATCAGGGTTCTGACAATCTAGGAAAAAGAACCCTGTTCTCTACAATTCTAAATTAGACACCATCATCACATTTTATTAATAGAAAACCGAGCTTCTTTTGAAGTTCGGTTTTTATTTTTTATAATGTTTTAAGTTTTTACAACTAAGACTGATTCTGATCTTCCAGTTCTTTAATTCTCTTTTTAATAAAATCTGCAGGTCTTATCCCGTTCTGTTCCAGAAAAATATTAGAAAAACTTTGCCTGTTGCTGAAACCTGCCGCCGAAGCAATATGCTCAATAGAATATTTTCTCCATTCTTTATCATGATAAATTTTCTGCGTTGCAAAGTTAATTCTCAGAACATTAATGTATGTATTAAAGTTGCTTCCTTTATATTCATTAATAACCTGCGAAAGATAAGAAGTATTCGTTTTAAACTGCTCAGCAAGTTTTTTAAGTGTTAATCCTTGTTCTAGATACCCTTGTTTATTTTCGAATACATTAATGTCATTTAAAAGTTTTTCTACAATACTGTTATCAAACTTAATATTTTTATCTCCTGTATCAAGAACTTCAGGCTTTATAACCGGTGTCACTTCTTCAGCATTATTGCTTTCTTCCAGCCTGATTAATAAATCTTCATAATTTTTTTGAATGTTTTTTTGCTTTCTGATTCTGTAATACATTACGATTCCTAATGCTGTAATAATCGCCAGACAAATGAATATAAGCAACCTACTGTATGAATTTGTTTTCTCTAAATTTTCCTTTGTTTCCAAAAGCATCTTGGTATCATATTCTTTATAAACCCTGCTGGAAAGATGCTTAAAATCTGAAGTAATTATGCTATCTACTTTAAGAAGTTGATTGGTGTAATACAATTCTTCTTTATGATTATTATCTTTTCGGTAATATTCGATCAATTCTTCATAATTACTTCTCAATTCAGGAAGAATAAATTTATTTTCATTGAATATGGAATCTACTTTTCTATAGTTTTCTACTTCAAGATTTTGGTTGCCTAATAGCTCATAGCATTTACCTTTATAAAAATAAACATAAGATGCCCAAGTAAAATCATTTACTTTTAAAAGCTCTGGAAGCGCTTTATCAAAATAATAAATAGCTTTTTTATAATTTTTCTTTTTAAATTCTGAAACACCTAAACTTTTTGTAAAATAGCTGTTTTCTAAATAAAAATCTTTTGTTTTGGGGATTTTTGTTTCTGCTATCTTCAGCAGTTTGTCTGCCTGATCGTCTTTCCCTAACATTTGATAGCATATAATTGCCTGATGAAGAGAATTGAGATAACCTTTTGTATTATTAAAAACAATATTCTTTTTAATATCACCATCAATTTTTACTTCGAAAAAACTAATACATTCATTAAATATATTTAAAGCTTCATCGTAGTAGCCAAGATAACTTTTTACAACCCCAATATGATAAATATTCTGATATTTTAAAAATTCATTTTTTGAATCTTTTAAGTATTCATAGGCTTTTAGATATTCATCCAGAGCAGATTGATATTTTCTTTGATTAAAATAATAAATAGCACCTTTACTAAGAAATGCATCTCCGATAAAGTCGTTTTTTCCAGATTTTTTTGCAGCTACTATTGCACTATCTGCATATATCATTTTTTTGTCTTCGGAATATAAGATGGCATCCTTGTAGCCTTGAAAAAGTTCTGAGTAATTTTTCTCAGATTTTGCTTTTTTAATATATTGATTTACATATACAAGTGCTCTAGGATCATTTTCTTCGTAAGTCCAGTACTTTTCTCTAAGCTTCGAATAAAAATCCTGCGAATATATTATAACTGTTACCAGACAGCAAAAAAATGTAAAAAGTCTTTTTAACATTGGATAAATCCTGAAAAGTTTATTCAAAAATACATAAAAACTATTTATGAAATGCCATATTTTGAGCAGTACTTTATATTTTTTTAATATTTATTCTAAATTTTAAATTGTAAAAATTTATAAATCAAACCCAAATATATTTGTATTGTGGCATTTATTTTGAGTAACTTCGGGCAACTAAAATAACAAGTTTTAAAATCATTAATCCTAGAATAAAATGAAAACAAATTTAATAACAATTGGTTTGGTATTAGTCGGACTATCAATTATTTCTTGTAGGCAGACAGAAGAAATGTTTATTGATCAAGAAGAGCAAATTTCTGCGTTTGATCATAATGCTTCAAAACAGGATTCTGCTGGTACATTCGACCACAACGAACCTCCAAAGACTGGAACCCATTGGAGAATCATGGATACTATAAAAACGTCACCAAAATTTGAAAGTCTTAAAAATGATTCTTTATCGTATTTATCAGATCTTTACGAAAATGAACCACCAAAAACTGGAACTCACTGGAAAGGAAAGTAAAATTTATAAAACTTGTTGATGAATTTCAACAAGTTTTTTTTATTTTACTTCAGCAAATCCAATTCTAATAAGTTATTATTCTTTGCATTATTAGCTTTAACATTTCTTTCCTGATCTCTCAGCATCTTTTCAATATCCAACGGCTTACCGTTTTCATCACTCATTATAATTTTTGTGTTTCCGGAAAGCATTTGTCGTATTCCTTTTGTAGGATTATTTCTAAAATCAATTACCTGCTTTTTGTATTTTTCATGATCAATAACAATAGTGCTTCCAAAAGATTTTTTCTCGTTATCACTCACCCATTCCTTATCGGAACCTTTTCTTACTTCTTTTAATACAAAAGCATGCGATTTTGTTTTATCTTCTATTTTAATGATCAATCCCGGTAAACCATGAAATTTGTACGGTCCGTCCTGAATGGGAATATCAGAAACAAACCATGCTGTCCAAAGCCTGCCTGCGAAATAAAGAGATGCTTTTTGGGTATTAAAATCACCTATTTTTTCTTTATCTGGTAAAATTTTCCAATTCATTTCCCGGTTATCAGAAACCTTATATTTGCTCATATCCAGGCTGTTGAAAAAATCTATTTTAAAATCAGGATAAGATTTTTCAACCACAAACGGAACCAAACCATAATCAATACCGGCAAAATCTCTCGTCTGTTTATTAATTCTATCCTGATGTATTGAATCAGCAATACTTTTCTTCTCGCTATGAAATTTTGAACCTTTTTTTGCGACATCAAGGAACATGATTTCTGAACCGACATCATTAGCTTTAGTAGAATCTGTTACAAATTTATATTCATAAACAAATCGTTGGTTTTGTGCTAAAAGAATAACACTTAAAAAGAAAAAAACGCCGACAATAATTCTCTTCATTTTGATATTTTTTGCTAAAATATATCTTTTATTCGGATTCGGCAATACTTTTAATGACTTTACATGGGTTTCCTACAGCAATTACATTACCCGGAATATTTTTGGTGACCACACTTCCCGCACCGATTATTGAATTATTTCCAATTGAAACGCCCGGCAAAACCACCACATTTCCGCCAAACCATACATTGTCTCCGACAATAATAGGATGAGCGTATTCTAATCCTGCATTGCGCTGCTTTACATCAATTGGGTGACCGGCGGTATAAAAGCTACAGTTCGGACCGATAAAAACATTATCTCCAAATGTTACTTTTGCTCCATCTAAAATGGTTAAATTATGATTAGCATAAAAGTTTTCTCCAACCTCAATATTATAGCCGTAATCACACCAGAGATTGAACTCAATAATGATATTTTCTTTTGAATTTTTGATGATTTTCTTAATTAATTCTTTTCTTTTTTCTACTTCTGAATTTTTAAGCTGATTATATTCAAGGCAAAGATCTTTGCAAACCATTCTGTCATTGAGTAATTCAGGGTCATAATTTGCATCATATAATAAACCGTTTTCGCATTTTTCTTTTTCTGTCATATTATTTTAATTTGGTGTTTGATAATTTTTACTGTTTTTAAAGTGTGTATTTTAATTTGAAATATTGACTTTACACATTATACTCCTCTTAGGATAACAAATTGGGTGCAAAATTCATGTTTTAATTTGAAAGAATGACAAAACTCATAGCCCCGATTGGAGCGACATCCTTTTGTGGAGCGAAGCGGAGCAAAAGATACAGCGGAAAGCGGGAAAAAGCTTCTCAGAAAAAATTACTGCAGAAAAAAACCTCTCGAAGTGAGAGGTTTTAATGGTTTATATTTCAAAAAGTTACAGCAACAAAGTTAAAGGACTTTCTAAATATGTTTTTAAAGTTTGCAAGAACTGCGCACCAGTCGCACCGTCTACAACTCTGTGGTCACAAGCTAATGAAAGCTTCATGATATTTCCAACAACGATTTGTCCGTTCTTAACGATTGGTTTCTCGATAATTGCACCTACAGAAAGAATTGCTGCATTTGGTTGGTTAATGATACTTGTAAACGTTTCGATTCCGAACATACCCAAGTTTGAGATTGAGAATGTAGAACCTTCCATTTCGTTTGCTTTAAGACCTTTGTTTTTCGCTCTTCCAGCCATATCTTTCACCGCTGCAGAAATCTGAGTGTAATTCATCTGGTCTGTATTCTTAAGYACAGGAACAACCAATCCGTCAGGAATTGCCACTGCAACACCTACGTTAATATTTCCTCTGTGAATGATTTTATCACCTGCCCAGCTTGAATTTACCTGCGGATGTTTTCTTAAAGCCATTGCCGTAGCTTTAATTACCATATCGTTGAAAGAAATTTTGGTATCTGGTAAAGAATTGATTTCTTTTCTTGCTTCAATCGCTTTATCCATGTTGATTTCCACCATCAGGTAATAATGCGGAGCAGAAAATTTGCTTTCAGAAAGACGTTTTGCGATAACGTTTCTCACCTGAGAATTTGGAGTCTCTGTATCTTCTCCCTGAACAAAACTTAATGCAACCTGAGCTGCAGCAGGACTTCCTGTTTGCGCAGAAGCTGCCGGTTTTGCGGATGGCTGATAATTTTCAATATCTTTCTTAACGATTCTTCCGTTTTCTCCTGAACCTTGTACAGAATTAATATCAACCCCTTTATCCTGAGCCATTTTTTTAGCTAAAGGAGATATGGCAACTCTGTCTGATGAAGAATTTGCAACCGGAGCAGCTTTTTCTTCTGTTTTAGTTTCAGACTTCTGTTCAGCAGGCTTTTCTGAAGATTTAGCAGCCGGTTTTGAAGCACCTACATTAGAAACATCAGTTCCTTCTGGGCCAATAATTGCCAAAACAGTATCTACAGGAGCAGCGCCACCTTCTTCAACACCCTGTTTTAATAAAATTCCGTTAAATTCAGATTCAAAATCCTGAACTGCTTTGTCGGTTTCGATTTCCGCAAGAAGATCTCCTTCTTTTACTGTATCACCAACATTTTTATGCCATTTAGCAACCTTACCTTCCGTCATGGTATCAGAAAGACGAGGCATTGTAATCACTTCTACTCCAGCCGGAACTTCCGCAGAAGTTTCTTCAGCTGCAGCATCATTTGATTCTGCTTTTGGTTCTTCTTTTTTGTCTTCAGAAGCATTACTGGGAGCAGCAGCTCCGCCGGTTAATCCTGAAATATCTTCTCCTTCATTTCCGATAATAGCCAATACTGAATCTACTGCAGCAGCGTTTCCTTCTTCTACACCTACAAATAAAAGTGTTCCTTCAATTTCAGATTCAAAATCCTGAACTGCTTTATCAGTTTCTATTTCGGCTAAAATATCTCCTTCTTTTACCTTATCACCTACCTTTTTATGCCATTTAGCCACTTTTCCTTCCGTCATTGTATCGGAAAGACGTGGCATTGTAATTACTTCAGCCATAATTTATATTGATTTGAGATTTGAAATTCGAGATTTGAGATTAGGGAAACTCAAATACAAACATCAAATTAATTATTATATTTTTAGTTTTCTAATTTATCTAAGAACGGATAATCTTCCTGAGCGTAAACGTATTCGTATACTTTTTCAGCATCCGGATATGGAGAATTTTCCATAAACTCGATGCATTCTTCTACGAAATCTCTTGATTTGTTATCAGCAGCTTCCAATTCTTCTTCAGTTGCCCAGTTATTAGCTAAAATTCTTTGCTTGATTAATTCGATCGGATCATCGTTTTTAGCAATTGAAACTTCTTCTTTTGATCTGTATGGTTCTGCATCAGACATTGAGTGACCTCTGAAACGGTAAGTTCTCGCTTCGATGAAAGTAGGACCGTCACCTCTTCTTGCTCTTTCAATAGCTTCGTAAGCAGCTTCTGCTACTTTCTCAGGATCCATTGCGTCTACAGCAAGACAAGGCATTTCGTAACCTAAACCTAATTTGTAGATATCTTCGTGGTTCGCAGTTCTTTTTACAGAAGTTCCCATCGCATACTGATTGTTTTCAACCACAAAAATTACAGGAAGCTTCCAGTTCATTGCCATGTTGAAAGTTTCGTGAAGAGAACCTTGTCTTGCAGCACCGTCTCCGAAGAAACAGATGTTTACTGCTTTTCTGTCGAAGAATTGATCTGCGAAAGCAATACCTGCTCCCAAAGGAATCTGACCTCCAACAATACCATGACCTCCGTAGAAACGGTGTTCTTTACTGAAAATGTGCATAGATCCACCCATACCTCCGGAAGTTCCTGTCGCTTTACCACAAAGCTCTGCCATGATTCTTTTAGGATCTACTCCCATCGCCATCGGATGGATGTGACATCTGTATGCAGTGATCATACTGTCTTTAGTTAAATCCATTGCATGTGTAAAACCAGCCGGAATAGCTTCCTGACCGTTGTACAAATGTAAAAAACCTCTGATTTTTTGTTTTAGATAAAGAGAACGGCATTTGTCTTCAAACCTTCTCCACATTGTCATATCTTCATACCATTTAAGGTACACCTCTTTAGAAAATTCTTTCATGTGCGAACTTCTTGCTTATTTATTATGAAATAGTTGAGCAAAAATATGAAAAAAACTTTGTTTTTATTATATGCACAGCAATTGTTTTTTTACTTATAATGTTATATTTACATTTCAAACTTATTTATGGAAGAAAAAAAGACTTCGTCACTTCATATTGTATCAAGAATTATTTCAGATTTTTTTAATCCTTTGGTTTCTTTAATTATTTACTTCATCTATTTCAGCATTCAGAATTATACTTTTAAAGAGGCTTTCACTCATTTTTTACCGATTTTATTGCTTACCGTTATTCCCATTATCATCTGGATTGTCTGGAATGTGAAAACGGGACGGTACACCAATATGGATGTTTCAAACAGAGTTCAACGCAAAACGCTGTATATTTTCATTGCAGTCTGTATT
>NZ_JBFRGA010000125.1:0-7811 GCF_052115105.1 Chryseobacterium sp. 2TAF14 | reverse complement strand
GTGTCGTAGGTTTGTAAAGTTGTTAAAGAAAAATAAGAGTTAAACCAACATAAAAGATTAAACTAAAATGGAAAATGATTTAAATGACATCAGCAAATGCCCGTTTCATAACGGATCGATGAAAAAAGAAAACGTTGCAGGAGGCGGAACCAACAATAAAGATTGGTGGCCGGATCAGTTAAGGGTTGATATTTTAAGACAACACTCATCATTATCAAATCCCCTGCAAAAAGATTTTAATTATGCCGAAGCTTTTAAAACTCTCGATCTCGAAAGTGTAAAAAAAGACCTTCATGCATTAATGACGGATTCCCAAGATTGGTGGCCTGCAGATTTCGGGCATTACGGGCCTTTGTTTATCAGAATGGCTTGGCATAGCGCAGGAACATATCGTGTAGGTGACGGAAGAGGCGGAGCAGGAGCGGGACAACAGCGTTTTGCACCGTTAAACAGCTGGCCCGATAATGTAAGTTTAGATAAAGCAAGAAGGCTACTTTGGCCAATTAAACAAAAATATGGTCAAAAAATATCTTGGGCAGATCTTTTAATTCTTACCGGAAATGTAGCCCTTGAATCGATGGGTTTCAAAACTTTCGGGTTTGCAGGTGGTCGTGAAGATGTTTGGGAACCCGATCAGGATGTATACTGGGGAACAGAAAAAACCTGGTTAGGCGGAGATCTTCGTTACGCACACGGTTCTCCGGGTGTTGAAGGTCACGGTGTTCTTCCGGCAGAAGATGATTCTGAAGTTAAACATTCCAGAGATCTCGAAAAACCTTTGGCAGCAGTACAAATGGGACTTATCTACGTAAATCCTGAAGGACCGGACGGAAATCCTGATCCGATTTTGGCAGCAAAAGATATTCGTGATACCTTCGGAAGAATGGCGATGAATGATGAAGAAACCGTTGCGTTAATTGCGGGAGGTCACACATTCGGAAAAACTCACGGTGCAGGTCCTGCAGATCATGTAGGAAAAGAGCCTGAAGCAGCCGGAATTGAATCGCAAGGATTTGGATGGAACAGTTCTTATAAATCTGGAAAAGGTCCTGATGCAATTTCCAGCGGACTGGAAGTAACATGGACTGAAAAACCAACAGAATGGAGTAATCTTTTCTTTAAAAATTTATTTGAAAACGAATGGGAATTAACTAAAAGTCCGGCAGGAGCTCATCAATGGGTGGCGAAACACGGAGCACATATTATTCCTGATGCTTTTGATCCGGATAAAAAACACAGACCAACGATGCTTACAACAGATCTTTCGTTAAGATTTGATCCTGTTTATGAAAAAATATCAAGAAACTTTTTTGAAAATCCAGATGCTTTTGCAGAAGCATTTTCTCGTGCATGGTTTAAACTGACACATAGAGATATGGGACCAAAAGTTCGTTATTTAGGACCTGAAGTTCCCGCAGAAGATTTAATCTGGCAAGATCCTATTCCTGAAGTGAATCATGAATTGGTAGATAATTCAGATGTTGAATTTTTAAAATCTAAAATTTTAAATTCAGGATTAAGCGTTTCAGAATTGGTTTCTACAGCTTGGGCATCGGCTTCTACATTCAGAGGAAATGATAAACGAGGTGGTGCAAATGGAGCGAGAATTCGTCTAGCTCCGCAAAAAGACTGGGAGGTAAATAACCCGGTTCAATTGCAAAAAGTTTTAAATGTTTTAGAAAATATTCAGAATGATTTTAATGGTTCTCAACCCGGAAACAAAAGAGTTTCGTTAGCCGATTTAATTGTTTTGGCGGGAAGTGCAGCAGTGGAAAAAGCAGCCAGAGATGCCGGACAAAATATTTCTGTTCCTTTTGCTCCGGGTCGAATGGATGCTTCTCAGGAACAAACCGATGTAGAATCAATGGGGTATTTGGAGTCTGCAGCAGATGGATTTAGAAATTATTTAAAGAAAAAATTCTCTGTTTCTACAGAATCTTTACTTATTGATAAAGCTCAATTATTAACATTGACTGCGCCGGAATTAACAGTTCTGATCGGAGGAATGCGTGCTTTAGATACCAATTTTGATGGCTCTAAAAACGGCATTTTCACTCAACGTCCCGGAATCTTGACGAATGATTTCTTCGTCAATCTTCTGGATATGAGAACGCAGTGGAAATCTATTTCGGAAGATAACGAATTGTATATGGGAACCGACCGATCAACCGGACAGCCGAAATGGACGGCAAGCAGAGCAGATTTGGTATTCGGTTCAAATTCTGAGTTAAGAGCATTAGCTGAAGTATATGCAAGTTCTGATGCTCAGGAAAAATTTGTAAAAGATTTTGTCGCAGCCTGGACGAAAGTAATGAACTTAGACCGATTTGATTTAATCTAATATTTATATAAATCTGATTTTATGAAGACAGTCATTTTTGGCTGTCTTTTTAATTAAATATTAGAGTTGTTTAAATTTTTAAAACCATTAAGAGCCTGTTTAAAAATTAATAAATATGAATTTCATGATTGGTTTTTCGCAAAGGCGCAAAATTGTTTAACGATAGTACGCTTTATTAATGATCCTTAATAAAACTTAAAACTTTCACTTTCTTAATGGTTTAGATTTTAACAATAAATTCTTATTCATAAAAAATTTGCTATAATAAAAAAGGTATTAATTTCAAAAATATCAAATTCACAATCATATAGTTTTTTATTGCTTAAATAATAAAAGCTTATCTTTGCAAAAAAATTGAGCTCCAAAAGTTGGAGTAACTCATTGATAATCTTGTCCTGTCGCTATGGCGAAGGATTATTAAACATTTTTTATGTCAAATATTGTTGCTATTGTTGGGCGTCCCAACGTAGGAAAATCCACGTTATTTAATCGTTTATTAGAAAGAAGAGAGGCTATTGTAGACTCTACTGCTGGGGTAACCAGAGACCGTCATTACGGAAAATCTGACTGGAATGGAGTAGATTTTACGGTAATTGATACAGGTGGTTATGATGTTAATAACGATGATGTTTTCCAGGGTGAAATTTCAAAGCAGGTGCAGTTGGCAATTGACGAAGCTACATCAATTATTTTTATGCTGAATGTAGAAGAAGGTCTTACTGATACGGATTATGAGATCCATGAAATGTTGAGAAGATCAAATAAGCCTACTTATATCGTAATCAATAAAGTAGATTCTGCAAAAGAAGAGCTTGATGCAACCGAATTTTACCAGTTAGGAATTGAAAAATATTATACTATTTCTTCAGCAACCGGTTCAGGAACAGGAGAAATTTTGGATGATATCGTAAAAGATTTCCCGACTACAGATTATAAAGATCCTTTCGAAGGATTACCAAAAATTACGATTGCAGGTCGTCCAAACGTAGGGAAATCTACAATGACCAACGCATTACTTGATGCCGAAAGAAATATTGTAACAGATGTTGCAGGAACTACAAGAGACAGTATTCAGACGTTGTATAATAAATTCGGACACGAGTTTGTATTGGTAGATACAGCCGGAATGCGTCGTAAATCTAAAGTGAATGAAGATCTTGAATTTTATTCTGTAATGCGTTCTATTCGTTCGATCGAATATTCTGATGTGGTGATCATCATGGTTGATGCGACTTTGGGATGGGAATCTCAGGATATGAATATCTTCGGTTTGGCTCAGAAAAACAGAAAAGGTATCGTAATCGTTGTCAACAAATGGGATTTGATTGAAGATAAGCAAACAAATACCATCAGAGATTTCGAAAAATCGATCAGAGATAAAATCGGGCAGTTCAGCGATATTCCAATTTTGTTTGTTTCGGCTTTAACGAAGCAGAGAATTTTGAAAACGGTAGAAATGGCAATGACTGTTTATGAAGACCGTAAGAAAAAAATTAAAACTTCAAAATTAAATGAAGTGATGCTTCCGATTTTTGAAGCAACTCCGCCACCGGCAAACAAAGGGAAATATATTAAAATCAAATATTGCGTACAGCTACCAACACCGTCACCGCAGTTTGTATTTTTCTGTAACCTGCCGCAATATGTGAAAGAACCTTATAAAAGATTTACTGAAAACCAATTGAGAAAAGAATTTGGGTTTACCGGAGTTCCTATCGAAGTGTATTTCAGACAAAAATAATATCAATTTGAAAACTTGATAATGGTTTAATTTGAAAATTAAAATCATTATTTTTAATTGAGCTTTTTAAAGTTATTTTCAAATTTTCAAATTTCCTAATTTTTAAATTAAAATTATGGTTACAGTCTTATCAGAACAGTTTTCTTTAGTCAATTCATGGATCAACGAATTGAGAAACGTAGAAATCCAGCATGACCGAATGAGATTCCGTAGAAATATGGAAAGAATAGGAGAGATTGCGGCGTTCGAGATCAGTAAAAGTTTAGAGCAGAAAGAAATTGAAATTCAGACTCCTTTAGATACGATTAAAGTAAAAGAAATCGCTGTTCAGCCTGTAATTACAACTATTCTGAGAGCCGGAGTGCCTTTGTTTGAAGGAATTTTAAATTATTTGGATAAAGCAGATTGTGGTTTTGTTGCAGCGTACAGAAAGCACGATGCCAATGATTATTTCTCAATAAAACAGGATTATCTTACCTGCCCTAATATTGACGGAAGACCTCTTATCGTTGCAGACCCGATGTTGGCAACCGGAGCTTCTTTAATTGAAGCCATCAAAGATTTATTAACCAACGGAACGCCAACTCAGCTTCACATTGTAGCGGCAATTGCTTCAAAACAAGGTGTTGAGACGATCGAAAAAGCTTATCCTGATGCGAAAATCTGGGTAGGTGCAATTGATGAAAATTTAACTTCAAAAGGATATATTACACCGGGTTTAGGCGATGCCGGAGATTTGAGTTATGGCGAAAAACTGCAGAGATAAATAAAATAGGTATTCAAAATTATATAAACTTTAGATTTTAATCTGAAGTTTTTTTGTGATAAATTTTAATTAATTGTGGTGTTCTTTGTATTAATTTTATATTGTTTTTGATTGTATGTTAAATTATATATAAAAATTTCTTATATTTAATTAATCATTATTGAATATAAAAAATTCAATAATAATTAAAAACTAATAACCAAAAACTAAAATTCAATGAGAACATTTTTTTTAAGCCTTACTTTAGGCTCGCTTGCGCTATGGTCCTGTAGCGAAGAGAAAAAAGCAAAATCAGATTTACCGCCGGATGAAATGGTGAGGAAAGAAGCATTTAAAAATCATTCCGATTCAATCCCGAAAGACAGGCAAGATTTCTTTAAATTAAATGCAGATTATCCTCGCACACAACCCGATTTAGGATTTAAATTCATTAACGATTTTAATGAAAAAATCACTGTGCAAAATGCAGGAAAGTATATTGACGGACTGAAAGATTATGCATCACCGTTAATTACTAAAATGATTAATGAGAAAGATAAGTTCAATGCAAAAGATGTGGGCTGGTTTCATGAGCCCTGGATGGGAAGCAAAAGAGATCCTATTATGGGAACTTATCCCGGAAATCCTAATTCGGCAGGCACTTTTACAGGAGTAAATAAAAACCAGGAAGGCTTTGTACTGGTACTGTACGATCCGTTGGCGGCGTTTACGATAGGCGAAGTTTTTGATAAGAACGGAAATGTTCCGTTAACGATAGATTCGGCTTATTTTAAAAGTACAAAACCGATCAATAATTTTATCACTGTAGATCTCAGTGCAGATAAAGGTCAGTTTAAGGAAGGTTCCGTTATTGTGAAGTTTGCTTTTTCTGAGCTTAACGGTGACGAGTGGCCCGATATGCAAGATGCTCCTCTTTTTACAATTTATAATCAGTTGGATGCCCAATCTAAAGACCCCTACAGAAACAGGTTTGATTATAAAAAGGTAAGCTTATTTCAGATTGATGTGGTGGTTAAAGATTCTAAAGCCGCTCCGGATACAGGTTGGATTTTCACAACTTTTGTGTACGATAAAAATATTAAATCTGATAATATCTTAGATAAATTTGTGCCGCTTGGCGCAATGTGGGGGATGGATCCTGAAGTTGATACCAATTTTGCATCAGTAGAAGTGCAAAACAAGAATTTGAAACAAACATGGATTAATGATAATGCACCACATTACAGCCGAGAAACTTTAGGATGGGGCGGAAGATTGAGCGGTCCCAATGACGGAGCTGTTGCATTGCAGGGTGTAGTTGCTGTTACCGACAAAGGCGTAACGAAAACAGATACAATTGCAAGATTGCCGATGACCTCATGTATGAGCTGTCACTCGCCGTCACAGCAAAAATTTGTTTCATTCCTTTTACCTTCGCCAAACCAGGGAGCTACTTTCTTTAATTACAATACTCCCGAATTTTTGCGCTATAACAGGAATCTGAAGGGGGAAAGTTTTGATCCGGGGCAATTTACCTTTGATTATAATATGGCAATGAACTTCAAGTCGATGAATTCATATCTCGCTTTTCTGAATAAATATTATAAATCTAAAAAGACAAGTACGATGAAATCGAGCAGAGGATCTGAAGATTATATAGATAGCTTCGAAGAATTCAGAAGGAAAAAAGTGGATTAATAAATTTTTTAAAGCCTCAATTGTAATGATTGGGGCTTTTTTAATGAAACTTTTTTTTAAACTTTTATTTAACCACAAAAGAGGCAAAAGACTTAGTGTTTTTATTTTAAGTTGAAAAAAGCACATAAAGCTTTAAAAATCTTTGATTTTTATTCTTTTGAAAACTTTGATTATCTTATAATAACTTTGTAATTGTCTTTTATTGCTTTTGTGGTTAAATCTAAATTAGTTTAAACAGACTTAAAAATTATTCGTCCATTGCCATTACCAGAACGCTTACTTTGTTGTTTCCTGCTTTCAAAATTTCCCAGGCAATCGAAGCAACCGTATTTCCGGTGGTAAAAACATCGTCAATCAGCAAAATATGTTTTCCCGAAATGCTCTTTGTAGTCGAAAAAGTATTCTGGGTTTCCAGACGGTGTTTCCGGTCTTTCAAAGCTTGAGCTTTCGAGTAATGATTTCTTTTAATTAAATCATGGCTGAAAGGAATTTCGTAAAACTCAGATAAAGTTTCTGTAAACAAATGCAGTTGGTTATAGCCTCTTTCCTTTAATTTCTTCGGATGCAAAGGAACGGAAACCAACAGATCGGGTTTTTCGTTTTTGAAATTTAAACGCTCAGTCGTCCATTCTGCTAAAATCTCTGCGGCTTTTTTACGGCTTTTATACTTTAATGCGTGAATGATTTTCCGGCTTACATTTTCTTTTTCAAACTGCATTAAAGCAAATGCGTGTTCAATAGGAAAAAGCAATTTGCATTTCTCCTGGATATAATTTGATTCAAAAAAGTAAAAATGGGTAAAGTGAATTTGTTCAAAACAAATATTGCAAACAAGTGAGTCGCTGTCAATAATTCGGTTGCAGTGGATGCAACGATTTGGAAAAAATATATCTAAAATCATTTGTGTGTTTTATGAAACCAATTTAATCAAAATTATTTAAATAGAACAGTTTCGGACTGAAAAATCCTATCTTTGAGTATGAGTTTGATTTTTGAAAAGAAAATAAAGGTAATCGAAGAGCATATTGACGGAAACAACCATGTCAACAATGTGCAGTATGTAAAATGGGTAGAAGAAATTGCGGGTGAACATTGGGATTCTGTAAAATACAAATTAAATTTTCCGGATGATATCTGGATGCTTCTCGATCATCATATTCAGTACAAAAAGCAGGTTTATTTAGGAGAAATAATTACGGTAAAAACATATCCAAAACAGCCTGAAGGAATACGGCAGCCGAGAAAAGTAGAGTTTTACTGCAACGATATTTTGGTGGTAGATTCGC
>NZ_JBFRGA010000124.1:0-7903 GCF_052115105.1 Chryseobacterium sp. 2TAF14 | reverse complement strand
AGCCGAAATAAAAAACCCAAACTGTTTTCTGTATACCGAAACTTCTTTAGAAAAAATCCTTCACGAGGCTAAAAAGCTGGAGCCGGATTTTGTGATTATCGATTCTATTCAGACTTTACAGTCTCAGTTAATTGAAAGTTCGCCCGGAACGGTTTCGCAAATTCGGGAATGTTCCAATGAAATCATTAAATACGCAAAAGAAAATAATGTACCTGTGTTTTTAGTTGGCCACATCACAAAAGACGGACAAATTGCAGGTCCTAAAGTTTTGGAACACATGGTCGATGTAGTGCTGAATTTTGATGGCGACAGAAACCATCTTTTCAGGTTATTGAGAGCCAATAAAAACCGTTTCGGATCAACCGCAGAAATAGGAATTTACGAAATGGTTTCGCAAGGTTTAAAAGAAATAAAAAATCCTTCCGAAATTTTAATTACCAAAAAATTTGAAGAGCTTTCCGGAAATTCTGTAGCAGTAACTTTAGAAGGAAACCGACCGATGCTTCTGGAAATTCAGGCTTTGGTAAGCACTGCTGTTTACGGAACTCCGCAGAGAAGCTGCACCGGTTTTGATTCTAAAAGACTCAATATGCTTTTGGCTGTTCTCGAAAAAAGAGCGGGTTTTCAGTTGGGCGCCAAAGATGTCTTCCTCAATATTACAGGAGGAATAAAAACTGATGATCCGGCTTTAGATTTGGCTGTAGTTGCATCTATACTTTCCTCAAATGAAGACATTGCTATTTCCGAGCATTTTTGTTTTGCTGGCGAGATCGGTTTGAGCGGAGAAATTCGCCCTGTTGCGCAGGTTGAACAAAGGATTACGGAAGCCGAAAAACTGGGTTATGAAAAGATTTTTGTTTCTAATTTAAATAAAATTCCGAAGAGAAAATTCGGGATCAAAATTGAAGAAGTGAGTAAGGTTGAGGATTTTCATGAGCGGCTTTTTTAAGATCAATGGTAAGCAAAATTATAGTGAAAATCATTTATTATTTGCTGTATAATCTGTAATTTTAAAGAATGAATTTTCTTGCCCACTCTTTTCTTACTTTCAATGACGGTCAAATTGTCGGGCAGTTTCTCGAAGATTTTATTCGAAACAAAGACCGGTACTCATTTCCGAAAGATATTCAGGATGGGATTACCCTTCACCGCGCAATTGATACATTCACCGACTCTCATCCTGCAATACATGAGGCTAAAAAAGTTTTCAGCCCGTTAGTCAGGTTGTATGCAGGAGCTTTTGTAGATGTTTCGATGGATTATTTTCTGGCAACAGATTTCAGCTTAAATTCTTTACAGGGCTGGAAAGAACATTCGCTGAAAGTTTACAGAGTTCTCAATGAAAATGAGCAGTTTTTATCTGAAAATTTCAAAAAAATGCTTGCTAAAATGGAGCACGATGACTGGCTTTTCAATTACCGTGAAGATTGGGGCATCAAATTCAGCATTCAGAATGTTTTGAATAAAGCAAAATATTTAGATAAAGACATTCCCGTTTTTCAGGCGTTTTTAGACAACAAAAAGGTTTTACAAAAATGCTATGACGATTTTTTTCCTGACCTTTTAGCTCATGCAAAAGCCGAAAATGCTTTGCTGCAACTTCAAAAATAGATTATTAAAACTGTTGAAATAAATATCGATTCGGATACGTCAGTTTTTCACTTTTGCGGTTTCCATTGACGATGATATGCACCAGATTGATCTGGTCATCAAATAAATTATACAGAAAGCTCACCGCAGCTTCTATTTTTTTTGGATTATCTACTTTTTCAGATTCCATGTAAACATTTACAGATTCGCTGTCTTCTTCGTAACCTATATAATTTATTTTTAAAAACTGATTATCTGTTTTAAGCTTAAAATATTCAGTGCTGTAATTTTTTAAAGCTTCATTTATTTGAGCTTTATATTTTACATCATTAAAATGAAAAGGTTTTCCGTATTTTTTGCCCAGTCCATTTTCTAAATCATCTAAGAAAAACCTTCCGGTAACCTCAAAAGTTTTAGATTTTGAATTATAATTAATTTCTACCGAACCGACGTGATAAGGATGTTTTTTTTCGGTAAAAGAAAAAAGAATAAATAAAAATGCAAAAAGAATTGCTGTTTTTTTAAACATTAATTAAGACTTTAAAAGTTGGGGAATTTTCCTGTAATCTTCACGCATATCAAAAAACAAAAGAATTTTTATTACATCCTCATCTTCTTTTCGAAAGAAAACCCTTACATGTTTTTTCCCAATTAATGCACTTCGTGATTTGAAACGTGATTTTTGAAATCTTTCATATTTACCATCTATCAATTCATTTATAATGTATTCAGTATCATTTACGAAAATTTCAATTTCTTTTTCAGTCCACATTTCAGACAAAAACTGCAAAATTCTTTCGTAAGAACTTTCCGCTATTTTCGTAAATATAACTCGCATACTTTTTTTCTGGCATTTGCAAAAAATTCTTCGGAAGAAATGCAGTCTTCTTCTTTTACTGAATCTGCATATTTATCTAAAGCAGCAAATATTTCGTCAGGAATTTCTTCTTCTACAGAAACAGATTTCACTCCCTTTATTTTCTCTAAAAGTTGCTTGATAAACACAAAATCTTCTTTATTTTCTAATTCTATATTCACAATCATGATCTTGAATTTTATACAAAGTTAAAATAAATTTTGTATCATCGCATTTCAAAAATATATTGAAAAATGCAGGACTTTTTATTCTATTTAAAACTCGGTTGGGAACACATTATCTCATTAGATGCTTTAGATCATCAGCTTTTTGTTTTAGCTTTAATCGCAATTTATACCGCCAAAGATTGGAAAAAAATCCTGATTCTGGTAACTGCATTCACAATCGGTCATTCTGTAACATTGGCTTTAAGCATTCTCGATGTGGTAAGACTTCCTTCAGATTGGGTTGAATTTTTGATTCCGTTGACGATTGTTTTAACCGCTGCCGGAAATATTGTAATGAAAAATAAAAAGCAATCGCAAAACAAAACCAATTACTATTTAGCCCTATTTTTCGGGTTAATTCATGGAATGGGTTTTGCCAATACCGCAAGAGTGATGATTGCAAAAAGCCAGAGCATTGCCGTTCCGCTTTTGGGTTTCAATATTGGTTTGGAAGTTGGACAAATCGTGATTGTCATTGCAATACTAATCCTGCTTTTTATTTTATTAAACCTTTTCAAAATCAACAAAAAAGACTGGATTCTCTTTGTATCATCGGGAGTTTTTGCATTGGCTTTAAAAATGACTTTAGAAAGAATTCCTTTTTAAGCCTGAAACATTTTTAAATTTTCAACTACTTATTATTATATTTGATAATTATTAAATCTTTTCATCCATGCAACTAAAAGTAACGGCACTTTCTGTATTTTTATATTTAGGTGTTTCTGCACAAAATATTCAAAATAATCCGGGAAGCAATCACGGAAACAGATTTGAACAATTGGGAACGATTCTCCCTACACCAAACGTTTACAGAACAGCTTCCGGAGCTCCGGGACAAGCTTACTGGCAAAACAGGGCCGATTACGACATTACTGCATACCTTGATGAAGATAAAAGAAACTTAAAAGGGTCGGAAACCGTTACTTACCACAACAATTCACCCGATGATTTAGATTATATCTGGCTTCAGCTAGATGAAAACCAACAATCAACTTTAAATAAAGCAGATTATCAGTTCTCTTCTACCCTTCCGAAATCTTTGAATGACCAGCAACTTAAAGTTTCAGAATTGCCTGTGAAAGATAATGGTTACGGTGTAAATTTGGAAAAAGTAACCGATGCTTCGGGGAATCCTTTGAAATATACCGTCAACAAAACAATGATGCGTATCGATTTGCCTAAAATTCTGAAAAAAGGCGAAAAATTTATTTTTAAAATTGACTGGAATTACAACATTCCAAACCGAATCAAAATGGGTGGTCGTGGCGGTTACGAAAATTTCGAAGAGGATGGAAATGATCTTTATACGATTACTCAATGGTTCCCGAGAATGTGCGTGTACAGCGACTTTCAGGGATGGCAGAATCACCAGTTTACAGGAAGAGGTGAATTTGCTTTAGTTTTCGGAAATTATAAAGTTTCGATGAATGTTCCTGCCGATCATATTGTTGGCGGAACCGGAGAATGTAAAAACTATGAACAGGTTCTTTCACCATATCAATTATCAAGATATAAAAAGTCTCAAACTTCAGCTGAACCTGTAGAAATTGTGACTTTGAATGAGGCTAAAAAAGCAGAAAAAAATCATTCGAAACAAAGAAAAACCTGGGTTTTTGAAGCGAAAGATGTGAGAGATTTTGCCTGGACTTCTTCCAGAAAATTTGTCTGGGATGCAATGGGCGTTACCATTCCCGAAAACAGCAATAAAATAATGGCAATGAGTTTCTACCCAAAAGAAGCTTATGGTCTATACAGAAAATATTCAACAAAAGCGGTTGCTCATACGATAAAAACATATTCAGAATTTACRATTCCGTATCCTTATCCGGTTGCACAATCTGTGGAAGCTTCCAACGGAATGGAATATCCAATGATCTGTTTCAACTTCGGAAGAACGGAAAAAGACGGAACCTATTCTGAAGGAGTAAAAAACGGAATGATCGGCGTAATCATCCATGAAGTGGGACACAACTTTTTCCCGATGATCATCAATTCAGACGAAAGACAATGGAGTTGGATGGATGAAGGCTTAAATACATTTACTGAATATTTAACCGAAGAAAAATGGGACAATAAATTCCCCTCAAAGCGTGGTCCGGCCTGGACGATTGTAGATTACATGAAGCTTCCGAAAGACCAACTTGAACCCATTATGAGCAATTCTGAAAATATTATCCAGTTTGGTCCGAATGCTTATGCAAAACCGGCAACAGGTTTGAATATTCTTCGCGAAACCATTATGGGAAGAGAGCTTTTCGACAAAGCTTTTAAAACGTATTCTAAAAGGTGGGCTTTCAGACATCCTGAACCTGCAGATTTTTTCAGAACAATGGAAGATGCAAGTGGTGAAGATCTCGATTGGTTTTGGAGAGGATGGTTTTACGGAACAGATCCTGTAGACATTTCGATTGATAAAGTTACAATGGCAAGTCCGGATTTCAGCGCAGTAAAAGAAGATGATGAGACGAGATATAAAGTTGAGAATCCTTTGCAAAATGAGTTCGAAGATATTTCAAAAATCAGAAATAAAGAAGACAAAACAATAACGTTTGCGGTGGAAAAAGATAAAGACCTTCAGGATTTTTATTACCGTTACGACCGTGGTCAGGAAAAAGTTGATACAAATAAAGAGTACAGCTTCAAAACAGAAGGAAGTGCGGCTTTAGATAAAAAAGATCAGGAAAAACTTAAAAATATCAATGCCTATCAAATTGATTTTGTGAACAAAGGTGGTTTGGTAATGCCGATTATCCTTGAATTTACTTTTGAAGATGGCTCAAAATTAAGAGATCGTTCATCAGCTCAAATCTGGAGACACAATGAAAAGAAGGTTTCCAAAACTTTTTATTTTGATAAAAAATTAAAATCAATTCAGCTTGATCCGATGAGAGAAACGGCAGATATTGATACTTCAAACAATTTCTGGAGTACTGATGGAAGTTCTTCTGAAACTTCAAAATTCCAGGTTTTCAAAGAAAAACAAAACGGTGTTGTGAGAGGAGGCGCAAATGGAAAGGTAAATCCGATGCAGGCTGCAGGAAAAAAGAACTAAAACACACTTTAAATTTTCAACCTTAAAAAACAAATAACCACTTTATATGAAAAAACTCAGCCTTCTTCTGTTGCTTATCGCATCAGCACAATGCTATTTTGCGCAATCTTTACAATTTTACACCGGCA
This sequence comes from Chryseobacterium sp. 2TAF14, assembly GCF_052115105.1. NCBI lineage: Bacteria > Pseudomonadati > Bacteroidota > Flavobacteriia > Flavobacteriales > Weeksellaceae > Chryseobacterium > Chryseobacterium sp. 2TAF14. The sequence goes on along the minus strand of NZ_JBFRGA010000124.1, from coordinate 2,050 downwards.
AAAGAGATTTCTTGCCCATTGAAATCCTTATGGAAGACGGATCAACAAAAACCGGGTTTGCACAGGATTTTATGCTTCCTGATGTTGCTACTTTCTCATATATTGGTAAAAGCTCGGAAAAAAGCGCCAATCTACATAGGAAAGAGGTGAAATTTAAATCTTCAAAAAGTGATACTCAGGTACAGCTAATTCCTGTTTCTGATATTAAAAGCTTAATTTACACTAATGAAGATACACAGGAAAAATTCCAGCTCGACAAACGAATTGTTAAAGAAATAGATAACAATTTAGAATTGGAATCTGAAGGAAGGGTTTTGATGTTACCTTTGATGGAAAAAGGAGAAATTAATCTTTATGGTTACAGAAGTATGATGTGCAAGGCAGATTTTGGAAGCAATAATGCAGCAGCATTCAATGGAAACGAAGACAACTGCCAACTGATGTATGTGATGATTTATCTGAGCAAACCGGATGAAACTTATGCCGTAGCTCCGGTAGATTACAGCACTTTGAGTCCTTTGGATTTGTTTAATATGAAGAAACTTTACAAAAAGTTCTATAAAGCCTATGAAATTGTAGGAGCAGATTGCCCCGAGTTCCTGAAAAAAGTAGATGAAGCCAGAAACAATGAATATTTCTCTAACAAAACTTTTAAAGAAAATAAAAAAGAATCTGACATTGAAAGAAAAGCTCAGCTTAAAGGAAAAAAAGGAGCAGAAGCCTCACGAATAAATATGAAATACAAGACAGAACTGTACACAAATATGTACAAGAAGCTGTTACAAGATTATGATCAATCATGTAAATAAAACTTATTAAAGTTCATTGTAACCAATGAACTTTTTTTCTGCCAAAATTTCACACTCCACATCAAAAGTCTGCCAAAATTTTAATATACTCTTCTTGGCATACAATTAGAGACTTCCAACACAGAAATAATTAAAAAATAAAATATATTATGTCAGTAAACTTTAAACCATTAGCAGACAGAGTTTTGATCGAGCCGATCGCTGCAGAAACTAAAACAGCTTCAGGTATTATTATTCCGGACACCGCAAAAGAGAAACCACAGGAAGGTACAGTAGTAGCAGTGGGTCCGGGTAAAAAAGATGAGCCTACAACTGTAAAAGTGGGTGACAAAGTTCTTTACGGAAAATATTCAGGTTCTGAATTAAAATTAGACGGAAAAGATTTCTTAATTGTAAAAGAAGGAGATTTATTAGGTATCATTGGATAAGATTCCAGATACAAGACATCAGATTTCAGTCTTAAAACTGAATACAAAACAAATTTTCAAATAATGCTTGGCGTCTAACATCTGACGTCTAACATCTAACATCTAAATAAAATGGCAAAAGAAATAAAATTCGATATTGAATCAAGAGACGCTCTAAAAAGAGGAGTTGATGCATTGGCTAATGCAGTAAAAGTAACTTTAGGACCAAAAGGTAGAAACGTAGTAATCGAAAAATCTTTCGGTGCACCTCACGTTACTAAAGATGGTGTGTCTGTTGCAAAAGAGATCGAACTTGAAGACAGAGTAGAAAATATGGGAGCGCAAATGGTAAAAGAAGTTGCTTCCAAAACCAATGATATAGCAGGAGACGGTACTACTACCGCTACTGTTTTGGCACAGGCTATCGTAAGAGAAGGTCTTAAGAATGTAGCTGCTGGTGCAAACCCAATGGATCTTAAAAGAGGAATCGACAAAGCAGTAACTGCAGTTGTTGACAACCTAAAATCTCAATCTAAAACCGTTGGTGATTCTACAGAAATGGTGAAGCAGGTTGCTTCAGTTTCTGCTAACAACGACGAGACAATCGGTGCATTGATCGCTGAAGCTTTCGGAAAAGTTGGGAAAGAAGGTGTTATCACTGTAGAAGAAGCTAAAGGTATCGATACAACAGTAGACGTTGTAGAAGGTATGCAGTTTGACAGAGGTTACCAGTCGCCATATTTCGTGACTAATCCTGAGAAAATGTTAGCGGAACTAGAAAATCCATACATTCTTTTAGTTGAGAAAAAAATCTCTTCTATGAAAGAATTGCTT
>NZ_JBFRGA010000123.1:0-7945 GCF_052115105.1 Chryseobacterium sp. 2TAF14 | reverse complement strand
GTTTATACCCAGAATCATGCTCTTCATCAACAACGATCAATCCTAAATTCTGATAAGGTAAAAACAGGGCATTTCGTGTTGCAATAAGAATTTTAATGTCATTATTTTTTATTCTGCGCCAAATCTCAACTTTTTCAAAATCAGTTAACTTCTGATGATAAAAGCCTAATTGTCTTCCGTATTTTTTTTCTAACCTCTGGGTAATTTGCTTCGTTAAAGAAATTTCGGGGAGCAAAAACAAAACATTCTTACCTTCAGAAATACATTCTTCAATTTTCTCTAAATAAATATGGGTTTTTCCTGATGAAGTTACGCCGTGAAGCAAAACATTCTTACCTTCCTCAAACGCTTCATCTATTTCATTTTTTGCAGTTTTCTGAACTTCGGTAAGCTCTTCAACTTCTTCAATCTCGCCTTCATAGCTTTCAATCCGGTCTTTTTGCATGTAATATTCTTCGACAAGATTTTTATCTGCCAAGGATTTAAAATGCGAACTCGCAAAATATCCATCTTCAAACAACTCTGATTTTTTAATCGGTGATTCAGGATTTTCAGTTTGTTTTTCTAAAATATGCAGGAAAAGATCTTTCTGTTTCTGCGCCCTTTTCAGGCTTAAAAGAATTTCTGTAAGATTGTTGTTTTTTAAAACCTCATCTTTGATTTTCACATAAGCAACTTCTTTCGCCTTGTATTTTTCCGCAATTTTTTCATCAATCTCGATGTATTGCAAATCAATCAGAGAATTAATGGTTTTAATAATATCTTTTTTAGGAATAAACGCTTCAATATCTGTCAAATTGATCAGCTGCCGAACTTCCAGCGCCTGAATCAGGTACATTTCGTTGACATCAAGATTCTCAAACTCAACCGTTGCGTTTGGTTTTAATTTAAGATACGTTTCACTCTCCAGTTTTAAAGAAGAAGGAAAAGCAAACCTGTAAATTTCGCCCAGATTACACAAATAATAATCTGAAAGCCATTTCCAGAACTTAATCTGTTGCGATGGCAAAATCGGCTGTTCATCTAAAATGCTGATCACTTCTTTCGCTACAAACTGAGTAGGCTCTTCATCGTGCAATTCAAAAACAATTCCGGTATAGATTTTTTTCCCACCAAAAGGAACCAGAACCCTCATTCCGGGCAAAATTTTTGATTGTAATTCTTCCAGAACTTTGTACGTAAAAGTTCCTTTCAGATTAAGCGGTAAAATAATTTGAGCGTATTGCAAGGAAATAATTAAAGTGTAAAATTAGATTTTTCTTTATTTAAACACAAAATAACATTTAAAATTAGTTTAAAATATTCTTAAATTAAATTTGAGCCATTCATAATATAAATTTCTAATTCAAAAAAACTTTATCTTTGCGACTATGATTTTACGAGGAGAAAACTTAATCAAAGAATATGGTCCCAAAAAAGTTGTAAAAGGCGTTTCTGTACAGGTTCAGCAGGGAGAAATTGTAGGTTTGCTCGGTCCGAACGGAGCCGGAAAAACCACTTCATTTTATATGATCGTAGGTTTGGTAAAGCCTACTTCAGGAAAAATTTTCCTCGATAAACAGGAAATTACTACCGATGCGATGTATCGTCGTGCGCAAAAAGGCATCGGTTATCTTGCTCAGGAAGCTTCGGTTTTCAGAAAATTGTCTGTAGAAGATAATATTCTTGGCGTTTTGCAGCTTACTAAACTTTCAAAGAGAGAGCAACAAATCAAATGTGATGAACTGATTGAGGAATTTTCTCTGCAACACGTTCGTAAAAACAGAGGAGATCTTCTTTCCGGAGGTGAAAGACGTAGAACCGAGATTGCAAGATGTTTGGCAACAGACCCGAGTTTCATTCTTCTGGATGAGCCTTTTGCCGGAGTTGACCCGATCGCCGTTGAAGATATTCAGAAAATTGTAAGAAGCTTAACCGATAAAAACATCGGAATCCTGATTACCGATCACAACGTACAGCAAACTTTGGCGATTACCAACAAAACTTACATCATGTTTGAAGGTAAAATCTTAAAAGAAGGTTTACCTGAAGATTTGGCAAACGATCCGCAGGTAAGAGAGGCATATTTAGGAGAAAACTTCGTTTATCAAAGTATTTTCGACAAGCCAAGCAAGAAAAGCTATGCTTACAACATTTGGGCTGGAAATTTCGATTCTAAAAGCCAATTCCAAAGTTTTGTAGATGAAAATCTTAGTCAGTTTGATGATTTGAGGCTGATGTACGGATTTGAAGATATTAGTTTTGCCTCATTAGGAAATTCAGAAATTCAACATATCTTTAATGATGTTGTCGATAAAAATGCCAATAATTCTTTTGTTTTCCAGAAGAAAGAAATCAATTCACATTATTCGTTAGAACAGGCAGAAGCAGATTCTAAAGCAGCAAGCAAATCTGAATTGCATTATTTGACGACTTATGTTTTTGAGGGGTAAAATTTAACTTAGAAGTTAATTCTCACTTTGGCAAATACAAAATTATTTTTCATATTATAATTAAAGTGCACTATGAATGGAATTTTGTATATTTAATTGTTAAGCAATATTTTATGAAAATTCCTTTGACAAAAATAATTTCGATTATAATTTTACTTTCTTTTAATCAAATTTTCTCTCAAAATATTTATGAAACTATTAAAAAAGAGTATGGATTTATTATAAAGTCTGAAAAACTGAATATTGAGAACCGTTTTCAAAGAGTTTTAGAGAATGAAAATGAAATTGAAAACTTAAGTAAAAATCAATTTTCGGAATTGAAAAATGCAATAAAAAATTATAATTTCGAAAGTAAAAGCTGGACTAAAACGGAACTTGGAAATAATTTTCTTATTTTAAAAAATGATAGAAAATATATAATTCCGAAGGACAGTATTAAATTTTATTCTTCAAAAAATAATTTATCAAAATTTGATAGAAATAATATTTGGAAGAAAGTTAAAAGATACAATAAAAATATAAATGAATGGCGACACTTTCCTATTTCAATTTCTGAAGTAATATATAGTTTCGACAAAAAATTAGCAATGATTTTAATTAATCGTGGAAATGATGGTGGAAGCTTAGATGTTTATGAAAATATAAATAATAATTGGGTTTTAATTGATAAGATCTATAGATGGAGTTACTAAGAATATTTTCTGACATTAATAATTTTTGCAACACTTCCAAATGCTTTTAAATTTCACTTGCTGAAAAATATAATAAAACGTACCTTTTTCTCACAGAAACGGTGCGTTTTTTTCTTTAAACCAAATCATGGCAAAACCTTTTAACAGAACAGTAACTTTATTCGGGATTTACAGACAGCTGGTTCCGTTTATCAAACCTTACCGGCCGATGATCTACGGAACTTTGTTTCTTACTTTTCTAGGTGCTTTGGCGGCTCAGGTAAACCCTTTAGTTTTAAAATATACGGTCGATGAAGTGACAAAACTCACGCACCTTCCGCATCCGATGAGTGAGGGAATTCACATTTTAATTATCATTTCGATTATTTTACTTGGAAAAGAATTACTGAATATCTTCATTAATTTCGGGCAGAAATTTTATGGTGAAAAAATCAGGATCAATGTAAGCTCGGTTTTAGCACAATCAGCAATTGACAAAATTCTTACCTACAGAGTTGCTTATTTTAATGATGAAAACCACGAATCCGGAAAACTTCAAATAAGAATCGACCGTGGAATTGAAAGCCTCACAAGACTTGTTCAGAATTTCTTTATTGATATGCTTCCGCTATTTTCAAATGCATTTATCGCTCTGATTATCATGTATTTGCAAAATGTTTATGTAGGAATAGTTTCTACGATTATTGTTCCTATTTATTTTTATATCAGTTCATTACAGGCAAAAAAACTGGGTGGTGTAAGACGAACTTTAAGAAATCAGCGCGAACAGAAAACTTTTAAATTTAATCAATTCCATTATGGTGATTAAAAGTTTTGTCCGAGAAAGATTTGAAGGCAAAAAACAGTACGATCTGCAGATGCAGCTGATGGAAAGTCAAATGTTTACGCGAAAAACGAATTTTATTTACGACGGTTTAAAAACTTTTATCGAACAGTTTGGGGTTGTTCTAATTATTCTTCTGACGGTTTATTTGGTTTTAGACCAGCAAATGACAATTGGTGCCATCATGCTTCACATCATGCTTTTCAACAATGTTTCTTCGCCGATCAGACAGCTCCATAGAATTTATGATGATATGAATGATGCGATGATTTATGCGGAAGGTTATTTTGATATTCTCAATGCTGAAAATGAAACCGAGCCGAACGGAACTTTTGTTGAAAATGAAATTAAAGGGAATTTTGAATTGCGAAATGTTAATTTCACCTATCCAAACGGAACAAAAGCATTGAATGATGTTTCGATGATGATTGAAAACGGAAAAACTACCGCTTTGGTCGGCTTAAGCGGAGCCGGAAAATCAACGATCATCAATCTTCTCTGTAAATTTTATCTTCCCGATTCCGGCGAAATTATTTTAGATAAAGTTGATTTGAAAAATTACAACAATACTTTCTTAAGAGACGATTTAGGATTGGTGTTACAGAAAAATCATATTTTTCAGGGAAGCATTGAGGACAATATCCGCTACGGAAATATGAATGCGAGTTTTGAAGAAATCGAAGAAGCCGCTAAAAAAGCATATCTCCACGAACAGATATTAGATCTTCCGGAACAATATAAGCACGATGCAACCCAACTTTCCGGCGGACAACAGCAAAGAATCGCAATTGCCAGATTATTTCTGAAAAATCCACCGATTATTTTTCTTGATGAGCCAACTGCAAGCCTGGATGCGATTGCTACCGAACAGATTAAAAACTCTTTGGATGCCATAAAAGAAGGCAGAACGGTGGTTATTATTTCACATTCACTTTCTCAGATTTTAGATTCAGATAAAATTTATGTAATGAAAAAAGGCGAAGTTGTAGAAAGCGGAACCCATGATGAATTAGTGCAGATGAATGGAACTTATAAGGAAATTTTTGATGCTTCTGCGAGAAGTTTGAATCTGGATAAACTRGTGAATACTTTTAAAAATTAATGGAACAATGGAACAGTTTAACAATTTACCAATTTGAACCATTAAGTTATTTTAGTTGAAAAGATTTTTTAAGATTCAGATAAAATCTGAATTAAGCAGTTCCTTAATGAATATCTTCAGATATTTCCTTAAAAAGACTTAACAACTTAATAAATCTTAATGGTTTAAATTTTTCAGATTAAATTTGCATCAATGAACGATCATTATCTCAAAAAAATCGACCGAGTAACAGCTATTCTTACGCAACTGCAATCAAAACCGATTGTAAGAGCGCAGGATTTGGCAAAAAAATTTGATGTCAGTATAAGAACGATTTATCGTGACGTAAAAACTTTGGAAAATGCCGGAATTCCCATTATTGGGGAAGCAGGAAACGGTTATTCTCTGATGGATGGCTACAAGCTTCCACCCATTATGTTTACAAAGCAGGAGGTTTTGAGTTTTATCACTGCTGAAAAGTTAATGCAGAAATTTTCGCATGAAAGCTTGGGAAATCATTATCAGACAGCAATGGAAAAACTGCGTTCTGTTTTGAGACATTCAGATAAAAATTTAATTCAGAATATTGAAAATCAGATTGATATTTACAATTATAATCCAAAAACGGAAGACACCATAAAAAATATTATTCCTACAATCCTGGAAAGCATTGCCGAAAAGTACCAGATTTTAATAGAATACAAAACGGTTGATGATAAAATTTCGAAACGAACTATAGAAGTGGTGGGTGTTTTTTTTGAATTTCATTATTGGTACATCATTGCTTACTGCACGTTGAGAAATGATTACAGACAGTTTAGAATAGACCGGATTTTAAATATTATAAAAACCCAAAACCCTTATTTGCAGGAATACGGTCAAATTAATGATTACAGAAAAAGTCCGAACGGAAATAAAACCATCGTCAAAATTTTAGTAGACAAAAAAATTACGGGACACCTGAATAATTCAAAAATCTATTACGGATTAATTAAAGAAAAAGAAACCGAGAAAGGGGTTGAAATGACGTTTGAAACCGAGTGGATCGAAGAAGGATTTCCACGTTGGCTGATTACTTTTTTTGATTACGCTGAAATTATCGAACCTCAATCTTTAAAAACGACGATGAAAGAATTGATTGAAAAAATCTCTAAAAATTTATAATTTTTGTGGACTAAAAGTATATTTTTTTTTGCCACGAATGCACAAATATTAATAGAAAAAATCTCCCACAGATTTCACATATTTTCACAGATGATACTGCTTAATTTGCAAAACTTGCGAGAGAAGTTTTAAATAAAACATCGATGATGTTAGAATCTTTCCCAGAAGAAAGGCGGCTCAATTCCCAAAGCTCTTAAATAAGTATAGCCTTGACCACGGTGATGCACTTCATTATCAATGAAATATAGAATATTCTGATACACCGGAAATTCATACTGACCGAATAAATTGAATGTCTCCTGGAATCTTTCTTCAGAAATCTGGTTAAAATATTGATTGATCACTTCCGTTTCAGAATCCCATTTTGCCAAAAGATCTTCTTTTGTTTTAGGTTGGAAYGCCTCTTCAGAAAATTTTTCTTCCTGATGATCTACAATTCCTTTCAAAGCCGGACCTGCAATACTGATTAGCTCTACCGCCAGTTTTGCGAAAGGTCTCATTCCGCCCACTGAAAATTCGAATAATTCTTTTTCAGGAAATGCTTCAATCACTCTTCTTGTCAGATTTCTGTGACCTTGCCAATGTTCTAATAATTGTGCTGAAGAGATGAACTGTTGGTTTGCGATTGCTGTAGTTGTCATAATTTTTTGTTTTAAGTTGTTAATCTTAAGACAAAGGTAATCGCAGTTTATGACAACAGTTTGTCAGTAGTATTTTTTAGAATGAAAAAAGTTTTAAATTCTTTAAAATAAATAGATATTTTTCACGTTAGATTGATATCCTACACACAAATGTTTTAACTGCAAATAATGTAGAGGTAGATAAATTTGAATTAGGCCGGTTTTTAAAAATCGGTCTTTTTTATTTACTTATTCATTGTATCCCACAAAGTTATCACCTCAACATTTTTCAACGGTTTTGAAAGTGTAATTCTTTTTGAAGTTTTTGGAAGTAAATCGAAAAAGTTATCACTAAAATGAGTCTCGCCCATTAAATAAACATCTTTCGCCAAAACATCAGTCGAAATTTCGATTTCTGTTGCAGAGATTTTTTTTATTTTGATGTTGGGTTTTGTAAGCTTTAAATCTTTTGGTTTTGAGAAGAAATGATTGCTTTCCGCAATAATTTTTTCATCTTTACCCCTTAATATTAAATTTAAAAATAACTCATTTTTATCTAGATCGCCAATTAACTCAGCGATTGATACTGAATCAAACTTTACAATTTCATCTAATGTTTGGTTTTGATTGGAAACAGCAGTAAGTATATTCTCGCCATTAAAGTCATTAACTTCCATTTCTAATGAAACTTGTTCAATATTTTTCAAATCATCATTAATTCCATAAAAATTTAAAATACCGTCTTTTTCTTCCGTTAAAATCACCTGATTTCCAAAGCTTCTTTTCACCTGATAATGCAACGCTTTCCAATTTCCTGAATAATCAATCGATGACCAGGAAATCACCGGCCAACAATCATTTAACTGCCAATACAAAGTTCCCATATTATAAGGTTTTGCACGGCGATGTGCTTCAATCGCAATCTGCATTCCGCGAGCCTGAAGAAGCTGAGAAACGTAATTGTATTTCACAAAATCTTTGGGAACAATATAATCCCGTTCCATGTATTTCTGAATAATTTCGAAACCTCTTGCATTTTTTTCGTGCGCTTTAATCGTTGGATTTTCTAAACTCAAATCGGGTTTTCCAGAAAACATTGATTGAACGGTTTCCAAACTCGGCATTCCCTGAAA
>NZ_JBFRGA010000122.1:0-9979 GCF_052115105.1 Chryseobacterium sp. 2TAF14 | reverse complement strand
ACATAAGGGTTTTCAAACAAACCTAGTTCAAATTTCGCTCTCAAAACTCTCGCCACCGCATCATCAATTCTCTTTTTCGAAATTCTTCCATCCAAAAAAGGAGGAATAAATAATTTATAATGTTGATATTCGGTTTGGAAAATCACATCCAATCCCGCATTGATCGCCTGTGCAGAAGCATCATCATAATCTTTTGCTGTAAAATGCAGAACATTTGCACCGCCAACTGCACTTGCATCGCTGATGACGAAACCTTTGAAATTCCATTCTTTTTTTAATTTTTCGGTCAGTAACCAATGATTTGCCGTTGAAGGTCTTCCATCCAACAAATTATAAGAGGTCATCACCGAACGACTTTTCCCTTGATTAAAAGCTTTTTGAAAAGGAATCAAATGGGTTTCCTCCAAATATCTTTTGCTCCAATGAATCGGATATGAATCTCGCCCGCCTTCACCGACATTTGCTAAAAAATGTTTCGGAGTCGTAATAATACCCATATTTTCAAAAGAACTGACGAAATTCACGCCCATCACGGAAGTCAAAAACGGATCTTCGCCGTAAGTTTCTTCCGTTCTTCCCCATCGAATATCATTCACCAAATTCACAACCGGCGTCAAAATCTGACGAATTCCTCTTAATTTTGATTCTGTAGCAATCTCTGTCGAAACTTCTTTCATTAATTCGGGATTGAATGTTGCCGACAAACCGATCGCCTGCGGAAAAGCTGTTGCACCTTCACGCATCAATCCATGTAAAGCCTCATCAAAAGGGATAATGGGAATTCCCAAACGAGATTCTTCCACAAAATATTTTTGAATCGCATTGATTTTTTTTGCTAATTTTTCCGCACTTTCATTAGCATTATACTGCAATAATTGTCCGGCAACTCCACCGCCTTGATTTCCCGCACTCACCTTCAAGCCGAAAATTCCGTGAGCATATTGATCTTTCGGAACGTTATCCAGATCTCCGGGAATCATGAAGCATTGCCAGAATTTTTCTTCAGGTGTCATGCGTTTCAGTAAATCCTGAACTCTGGCTTCAACAGGTTGTTTTGGGTCTTTGTATAATGGTTTTTGAGCTGAAATAAATGTTATGCTCAATAATGAAATTACTATAATTTTAAATCGAAGTTTAAAATGCATTGCTAATTTTATTTTAATTATTGTTCTTTTGTCTTGAAATCGTAGATTCGACGAAGTCAAACAAAAGAACCAAAAATTCAAGACTTGGGACTCTTTGCTAAAAATAAAATCTGTTCTCTAAAAATTCTAAAACTCGCGCGAATTTGAAGTTTGTTTTCAATTCAAGATTTGTTTCGCGCTTCAAACAATAGGAATTTCTTAACGGATTAAATTTTAATTTTTTTAACGCTCCGATTTCCTAAGTCATTTTAGAGACTTTTTTTAGTTATTGTGTTACCTGAATTACCGTTGAATATTTTAATTGATTTCTTTCTTTTGGTAAATTTATTTCAATTGAGTTTCCATTTTGTTTCCATTTAATTTTATCAGATAAACCTAAAACTTTTAATGATTTCGGTTTAAAATTTTCTGGAATTGTGAAATTTAACGTTGGTGGAGATTCATAAGTTGATTGATCATTCAAGTGAAAAATATTCACCGTTTTTCCGTCTTTGCTTTGCGTATAATAAAAATTGCCGTCATGGTAAGGCGCAATACTTCTTGTTGCAAAAACTGCCGACTGATTTTTGTCCATCCAACCTGAAATTTCTCTTAATCTTTCATAAACAATCGGATCATAATCTCCGTTCGGTCCGGGAGCAATATTCATCAGGTAATTTCCGCCTCTGGAAATAATTTTCACCAACGTTTCAATGATTTTCTGAGACGATTTATAATTGTCATTCGGAACATACGAAAACGAATCGCCCATCGTAATGCAGCTCTCCCACGGAATTGAAAGTGCTTGTTCGGGAACGGCTTGTTCGGGTGTCACATAATTTTCCCATTTTCCAGGAACGGTGCGGTCTACCACAATAATTCCGGGTTGTTTTTTTCGAGCCAATAATCATCGGAATGCCAATCGGGTTTTGAGAAATAGGCTCCGATTTTAAAACCGTTTTTTCTGAAAGTGTTAAAGATCTCTTTTGTTATATCCGCTTTCGGATTTTTAGAGAAAGGAGTTTTTGAAGAAGTTATTTTGTAATCAGACTGTTGGGTATCAAACATTGCAAAACCATCGTGATGTTTTGTTGTGAAGACCACATATTTCATTCCAGCTTTTTTTGCTGCATCTGCCCATTTCTGTGGATTGAACTGAGTCGGGTTGAAAGTCGTCTGAAGGTTCTCATAATTTTTCACATATTCATAGTAAGATTTTCCGTGCTCAGGTTTTCTTTGAGTCCACGATTCATCTTCCGGGCAAAGGCTCCAGCTTTCTACAATTCCCCATTGGCTGTACGTTCCCCAATGCATGAAAAGACCGAATTTTATATCCTGCCAATTTTCAAGATTCTGCACAACAAGCGGATCTGTAGGTTTTTGATACCCTTCAGAAACATTGTGTGCCTGTGAAAAAAAAGTGGATGACAGGAGTAACGACGAAAGAAAAAAGGTTTTCGTTTTTGGTTTGATAAACATTCAGGTTAGTTTTTGCTAATTTAATGTTTAACCGGAAAATTTCTACCAGAAAAGGCATAAAAGTTTTTTGACATCTTTTAGTTGTGAAATATTTAACAATAAAAGTTTTTTGACACATAAGTCACATGAGTTTTAAGTATAATGGTTTGAAAATATTTTAGATCACATAAGAATAAAAATCAAAGATTTTTTTTACGAGAGCGTAACTACTTTTTTTATAATTAAACAGGACTCTGATAGAGTGCAAACAACCTTAGATTCCCCTGCAAGATTGATTGGGGCATCAGAGTTTTAAAGTACGTTTTTTCCAATCACAAAAATTTATGGCATCGCAGTACATTTCGTTTTCATGTTTGGGATTTCGTGTTAAAATATAAACCTGATTTTCTTTTCCGGTAAAATATTTTTCAAGGTTTTTTGCCGAGGGCTGATTGTTTATGGGGTATTATTTTCAATAGGATTACATCCTATTCTGATTTAAATCGTCCTTTCAGGACTCTATTCAAATTATTATTATTTTAACATTGAAAAAAGTAGATCATGCTTATTGTTAAAATGCTTCGACTTCGCTCAGCATGACATTACGAATACTAAATATTTTAATATTGAAAACTTACCTTAATTAAGCTTTAGCTAAATACTTCTTCGTTCTTACTTCTATTTCAGAGCCTTCTGCGAGCATTACAGAAATTGGTTTTTGATGGTTGAGACATTCAAAGTCTTTTCCATAGACCTGTTTAAAATCAATTTCAAGCTTATGCTTTTTCACCAGATACCATTCCCATTTTGGGTGGCAAACTTCGTATTCTGAAGTTTTGCTTCCTTTTTTTGTAAAGCCCCAATAATGCTCTGTAATAAATTCAAATTCAGATTTATCTTCCATCGTTCGGGAAGTAGTTTCGGCTGTAATATGTATAGAATACCAATCTTTATCTTTCCATGAATATTTTACAATCAAATCATCTTCGGTGTAATGCATCTGATTTTTCATCTTATTTGTCTTGTAATTTTCTTTGTAAACAAAATTGGCAACAATGCTCAATGCATATTTCGGAACAATTTCTTTGATGAAAACAACTCCCCTTTTCCATTGATCCCCGTCTTTTTTCTTAACATAAAACCTCAGATTCACTTCTTCAAAATTTCTATGAAAAGGAATCGGGAGTCCTAATAATTTAGTATTTAAAAACATAAATCCTACCAAGCTCACGTAACATTTTCCATGATAAAAATCGAGTTCGGTTCCTTTGGGAAGGTATTCTAATAAGATTTCGGGATTGATTTCGTAATTGATGATGGCCAATTTCCGCCATTCGGCTTTTAGGAATTTCATATTTTGAGATTTGAGGTTCGGGATTCGGGATTCGGGATGTGAGATTCAGAGTTTTTAATTCGTGGTTTTGTTTTTCTGGTTATGGGTTTCTGGTTCTTGATTCTTGATTCTTGATTCTTGATTCTTGATTTATCGTTCAGCTGTAATTTTGATTATTTTATTGCGTTCTAAAAGAAATTTTTTGAGATAATATTTTAGGAAAATACGATTAAAAATCTTACCAATTATTCCAAAAGGAGATTCGAATTCTAAAATATCTGTCATGATCGTGTTGTCGCCTTCTTGTTTAAAAAGATGTTGATGTTTAAAAGATTTAAAAGTTCCTTTCAGCATAATATCTGTGAATTGGTAAGGCTTTTTCATATTAATAATTTTCGAAGTATGGGTTTGGTAAACACCTAAATGTTTTCCTCTCCAGGTTACGGTCTCGTTGTTTTCAATTAATCCTGAAGTTCTTCCTGCAATCGCTTTTTCGTGGGTTTTTGAAGTTGATTTTTGATGCAGATCAATATCTCTCAATAAATCGAAAACTTTGTGAATATCTGCTTTTATTGTTGTTTTTAAATGAATTGTTTACATGGTTTTGTTTTTATTGTGGATAGGATTTGCATTCTATCCTGATTTAAGTCGTCCCTTCAGGACCCCATTTTAACACTTCTAAAAGGTTTGTTTTTTATTTAGTTCAGGTAAAACTTTATCAATTCTTTTTGCAAGTTCAGGCAATTTTATGGTTGGAACTGCCGGAAAAAGATGATGTTCCATATGGTAAAACATGCTGAAAGTTAATTTATTTTTCCAGGATTCGCGTTGTGTTCTTGCTATGTTCGGGTTTTCCTGAGTGTCATGATGAACTGTCCAGACTGCGAAGAAAGCCATTAAAAATTCGCCAAAAAACATGATTAAAATATGATATTTAAGAAAAGCAATCTGAAAATAGAAAGCAGTAAAAACAAATACTGAAATTGTAATCAGTTCAAAAAACATATTCTGCTTGTATTTTTTATTAGCTAATTTAAAAGTCATCCAATGGATTAAAAACATATGTTTCGGACCGTAGAAAATTGCTTCATACCATTTCATGGAAGCAGATTTCCCTTCATAATCTTCTTCAGAAAGACAGAATTTGTGGTGTCTGATGTGATTAAATTTCACAGCATGAATGGAGGTTATCATTGAAATACTGTTTAAGTACAGTGAAAGCCAAGTCAGAAATTTACCTGTTCCCAGAGAATTGTGAAACCCGTTATGTACCTGTCTCAAAGCAGTCAAAAAATAAAACCCGGAAAACGGAAGCGCCACCCAATAATATCCTTTGTAAGCTAAAAATAAAGAAATCAAAAGCCAGGGCAAAGAAATATTGTTTTCAATTAACATTTCCCTGCTGGAAAGGTTTTTCAAATCTTTCCATTCTACTTTTTTTATTAATTCTATATGGTTCATTTTTTAGTTTTTTTTAAGGTTAATTAATTATTTTGATGCATCGCTCTGTAACTGTCGAAAAGATAAATGATCGCTAAAACAGGACTGTAAAAAACAGAAAGTATTGGCAATATGATAAAGATTGTAAATAAAAAATCGACATCATTAAATACAAATAATAAAAATATTGACGGAAAAATGGGTAAAATTAAAAACCCATAAATTTTAAAAAGAACTGATTTTTTGTAATTATAATTTGATCTTATTAAATAACTTATCATTTGAGAAATGCCCACTCCAACATAAAACAACCAAATGAATCTTTCATTTCCGAACAGAAGTGTAACCAAAACGATAATTGAAATAACCGAAAATATGGTCAGCTGAAAGTAAAAGTCATCTTTTAAAAAAGTTTTCATGGCATTAATTCTAAAGCATTCGACTTTTTGATTTTCCTCCGAAGTAAAAAACGAGGAAGAGATGAATGATTAAATTTTTCATACTAATTGATTTTAAAGTTAAGATTCTACAGCATGTTCGTCATTAATTTTGTCTTTATTCATTGCATGTTTACGTCCTTTTAAGAAAAGTAGAAGATTAAGAAGCATCATTACTCCGAGATAAATTGAGAATCCGCCAATTTTTTTGCTCAGCGCAACAACTAATCTTTCCATGGTTTCGATTTGGAAGAACTCGATAATACAGAGCGCAAAACCAATATTTAAGAGATAAAATCCTATTTTAAACAATGAATTGGTTGCCATCGCAATGTCTTGTTTCTGATGAAAAATATCAATCATAAATGTTTTTGAATTTTTAAAAAGAAATTGAGAAACAAGCACTGTCAAAGTAATGACAATTGGTAAGTAAATCATGTACGCTGAAAAGTTGTACGTCTGGGTAAGGATAGTTGCAGTCATGATAATTTTATTTTATTGTTAATTTTTTTCTTAAAATATAAAGCGTGAAAATATTGATGAAATGCAATGCACAAAGGATCAAAACAATAATTCCGATGCGGGATGAAACGTTAATTAAAAGTTCTTCTTTATTTGAAATTTTTTTCCAAAAACTCAGATTGATGGCGATATAACCGAGATTAACGAGATAATAACTAACAAGTAAAATTCGGTTAACTGTTAAACAAAAATCTTTATCATTAATAAGGTATTCCAGATATATTTTTCCTGAATTGAAGCACCTTCTTCCCACATCGATGGTAATAAAAAAGCTGATTCCCAGAAATAACAGATATGAAATGATATTGTACATCTTATAATTATTATATTTTCAATAATTTTTGAAAGTTAATCTGAAATAAAAAAGGATTTTTAATGTCCTTTCTATTTTAATAAATTGGTGATCTTTCCGACCAGCCAATGATCGTCGCTTTTTATTGCAAGATCCATAATATTATTAATTTTGCTTGTCACCGAGCTAAAATCGTTCATCAGTTTTATAAACTCTTTAGCTTCCTCCGAATCTTTATCTTCAATATTTTTCAGTTCATCCAAAAAAGCTACAACCGGCTCTATTTCTCTTTTTCTGCGCTCTTTGGTAATTTGTTTAAACAAAAACCAAACGTCTTTTTCGGCAACGAAATATTCTTTTCTGTCACCTTTGATGAATTCTTTTTTTACAATTCCCCAATCCATCAATGCGCGAAGATTCATATTGGCATTCCCTCTCGAAATTTCAAGCATTTCCATCACTTCATCGGTAGAAAGCGGTTTTCCATTGGCTAAAAGTAAAGCATGAACCTGCGCCATCGTACGGTTGATTCCCCAGCTCGTCGCAAATGTTCCCCAAGTCTGAATGTATTTCTCTTTGGCTTCTGAAAGCTGCATTTTCTGATTTTTTTAAATTTCTATTACAAATATAATAATAGTTTTTGAATTTTCAATAATTTTTGAAAGTTTATTTTAAATTTTTTCCTTCTTTATGTTTAAGTTAAAAAATCTCAGTCCGCATGAACTGAGATTTTCTAATTACTTACTTTTTCTAAGGCTCTATTTTAGCTTTAACACCTTCGTTCCAAAACTTAGATTCTGGCATATAATATAAATAGACATTGCTTGCTTTTCCTGTATATTCCCCTGCAAACTCAACTTTTAAATCCAGATTAATGGTTTTCGTTTCGTTAGCATCAAAATGTTCCCAATACAAAACCAAGTAATTATCAAAAACTTCATAATAAGAAACCTGCTTTTTATCAACCATATCTTTCAACAAAGCATTTTGTAAGGTTAAACCTGCAGGAATTCCGATCTTTGCTGTCGTCATTGGTAATTGCCCGTTGATTTTATTTTTTACCGTTACAACCATTCTGTTGGTTTCGCCTACTTTTGAAATTTCAGATTTAAGTTTTGTTTCTAAAGTAACAGGAATATTCTCACTTTTTGGAGCGGCTAAAGTGTAATACTGATAATCTAATTTGTAAGGTAAGCCTTTGTCACACAAATATTCTATGCTCAAATTATTTTCACCTTTTTTAAATGCAGATGAAAACATGATGTTTGGCGAAACTTTAGCATTATTTATTCTAATTTCTGGTTTATCAATTCCAAATAACTTTTCATTTTTAGCGAAGAAATCGGATAATGCTTCTAAAGCCACGGTTGTAGCCTGAGTTGAGCCAAATCCGTAATATCCGTTATAATTGATCAGCTCGTCTGCAACTTCGGCTATTTTCAGCTGATTGCTATTTTCATTTTTCTGTAAAGCCATCATGTAAAGCGATAGCGTTTCTGCATTGGCAGAAATTCCTTGTGAACCGGTAAATGTGGTTTTGGTTTTTACATCTTTATTTTTGTACTGCTCATTTAAAATAGAAAGCAAATTATTATAATTTTCATTCTTTCCAAGGTTTGAAGAAACATTTGCCATTAAAGCCAACTGATAAGAATCTTTTGTTGCCAAAACTCTTTTCAGGCTGATTTCATAAGTATCCTGAATTTCATTTTTAAAACCAAGCTTAGACAATGCATACAAAGCATACATATTTCTGGACCATGAATATTCTGCATATTCAGATTTAGACTCATAACTTCTTCTCACTTCAAAAAGTCCATTTGCATTTTTCTTTGACAGGATAAATGATGTAAGATTCTGAACCAGTTTTGCATCTACTTTCACATATTTTTTTAAATCTCTGAACTGAAGCAAAGCAAAAGCCGACAAGGCAACATCAGATTCACTGTCCCCGAAATAAGAGAAACCGCCATCTTTATTTTTATAAGACAGCATTTTTTCGAATCCTTTTTTCATATTTTTAACGACGCTGTATTCTGTTCCTGAAGTAATTTTATGAGTAGATTTTAAGTAATCAAGAATAAAAACATTCGGGTAAACCGTCGAAGAAAGCTGTTCAAAACATCCGTAAGGTTCACGTTTCAGTCTTTCAATATCTTCAAACATTTGCAATGCTGAATTTTCATAGACGTAATAAGATGCTTCAAAACTTCCGTTTACGTATTCAGGAATATTGATCTTTATATTCTCCGGTTTGTTATTTACAATCGAAAAATGATGCGGAAAACCTTTTTCCTCCACTTTCAGAGGCAAGATCATTGTTTCCCTGAAATCTCCTGACTTTACAGTGAACTGAATATTTGAACTAATTAAATTATCAGTCTGCATTTTCACAAACAACCTTCCTGATTCTAATGGTTTTAAGGTAATTAAACTATCTGCTTTCATCAGCTTAATATGATTCGGAACAATAACATTCATCGTCAATATTTTTGTTTCGGAAGAATTGTTTTTAATGACAACGGGAATCATCATCTGATCGGTTCTTGTTAAATATTGCGGGATTTTAGCATCAATAGAAATTAAACTTTGTGCTGCATAAGTGGTTTCATCTCTGCCAATCAATCCTGAAGCAGCAATTCCTTCCGTCATAATTCTGAAAGCAGAATTGGCATCAGACTGATAAAATTCTATTTGGGCTTTGCCTTTTTTATCGGTTTCTATAACAGGATTCCAATACAAAGTTTCGCGGTAATCGTGGCGGTATGAAGTATTTGTGGTTTCATAAACCGGATAAGAAAATTTTCGGTAACCGTCATAATAATATGATTTATCGTAAACTGTCAAACTATCACCCGGAATATTTTTTACCGCAAAATAAGTTTTGGGAGTTATATCAATTTTAAGGTTTGAGTTTTTTCCATTTTTAGAATTGATAATAATTACACCATTCGCGCCTCTGTTTCCGTAAATAGAAGTAGCTGCAGCATCTTTCAAAACTGAGACAGAATTAATATCACCTGGATTTAAATTTCTGAATTGTGTAGAATTTGAAACCATTCCATCAATAACATATAAAGGATCTGATTGTGATGTTATCGACGACACACCTCTGATCATCGCATTTACTTTACCTGATCCTGAAGAACCTGAAGCAAAATTTATTGACAAACCTGCTGCTTGTCCTTGTAGAGATTGTAAAACAGATATATTAGGTCGGTCTTCAAACATTTTTGATTCAACGGTTGTAACAGAACTTGTTGTAAAAGACTTTTTCAAAACATTATTATATCCTAAAACAACCACTTCTTCTATTTGTGTATCTCTGGAAATTGTATCTTTTCTAGAATTCACAGAGGGTAAAGTTTTTATC
>NZ_JBFRGA010000121.1:0-12753 GCF_052115105.1 Chryseobacterium sp. 2TAF14 | reverse complement strand
ATCATAAGCTGACATTTCAGGTTTCAAATCGTAAGTAGGAACGTCTTTCGGGCTCGGACAAAGCAATCTTTTTTCACCATGAAATTCTTCTTCACGACCTCCTGAAAAGAAAAAGGTAACGTGAGGATATTTTTCAGTTTCGGCAATTCTGATCTGGGTTTTTCCGTTTCTTTCCAAAACTTCACCCATTGTATCTTTTAAAACTTCTTCGTCAAAAACAACGTTTACATTTTGATATGTTTTATCATAATTTGTCAATGTAATATAATGCAACGGAARCTTTCGCATAAAATATTCGGGCATATCGTGCTGACAAAGAACTTCTGTAATCTCTCTTCCTCTGTCTGTACGGAAATTAAAGCAGATTACCACATCATTATCTACGATTTTTCCGACAGGAACAATGTTTCCGATCTGAGTTTCTTTAACCAAAATAATTGGTTTAATAAATTCGTCGGTTACATTTTCATCATAAGAACGTTTAATCGCTGAAACAGCATCTGTTGTTTGCAGACCAACGCCTTCAACCATTGCATCATACGCCAATTTTACACGTTCCCATCTTCTGTCTCTGTCCATTGCGTAGTATCTTCCCGTAACAGATGCAAGATTTCCTGTAGTTTGCAACATATGATTCTGAAGCTCTTCAATAAATCCTAAACCTGAATGCGGATCGCAATCTCTGCCATCAGTAAAAGCGTGAACGTAAACGTTTTCATTTAAACCAAAATCTTTTGCAGCAGTTAATAATCCTTTTAAATGATTGATATGAGAATGTACTCCACCGTTGGAAACCAAACCGATAAAATGTACATTTTTATTTTCTCTTTTGGCGTAACTAAAAGCTTCCTGAATTACTTTCTCCTGTCCTAAAGTGCCGTTTTCTACAGCCATATTCAGTTTTACCAAATTCTGGTACACCACTCTTCCTGCTCCCAAATTCATATGCCCCACTTCAGAATTTCCCATTTGTCCGGCAGGAAGACCCACCGCCAAACCGCTTGCCTCTAAAGTTGTATGTGGAAATCTGTGATAACAGCTATCTATAAATGGTGTATTTGCTTGAGCTAATGCAGAAACTTTAGGATTTGTTCCCAAACCCCATCCGTCAAGTATTGCCAATATTGCTTTTTTAGACATTCTATTTTGATTTTTAAACAAACAAATTTATCGATTTTAAAGTAAATTGAAGAATTTAAAAGGTTTAAATTTTGCTTAAAAGTTTAAATGAAATCGTTACGAATAATGAATCAAGGTTAGAATTCTTATTGATTATTTGTTATTTATTGTAATACTTAATTTTAACGCAAAGGTCGCTAAGATTTTTTTAACAGCTAACTGTTTTAAGTTCGCAAAGGCGTTTCACTCAGCAAAGAATATTAAGAATTTTCATTTATAGAACATTAAGAGTAATCAGAAAATTCTTGCAATGGTATTTACGATTGAAATTAAATTATCCAGAATTATCAATATTATTTTTAATTTTGTTTTATGGACTTAAGAGACCAACTAAAAAACCTTTTTCCTGAGCATGAAGAGCAGGATTTTCAAATGCCTGAAGAAGAATTTAAGCAGAAAGAAGCCCTGGTTTGCAAATTTGAAAAGAAAGGCAGAAACGGAAAGCCTGTAACGATTGTTGAAGGCTGGGAAGGCAGTGAAGAAGACCTGAAAAAGATTTCAAAGAAAATAAAAACCACTTTGGGAATCGGCGGATCTGAAAAAGACGGAACCATCATTATTCAGGGTGACAATCGTGATAAGATTATGGCTATTTTAAAAGATATGGGCTACAAAACGAAAAGAGTCGGCGGTTAATCATTAGTTGTTGATGGTTGTTAGTTGATGGTTGATAGATAAGATTCAATGTTTTGAAATTTGAATGAAATATAATCTTAATAATAAAAAAATTGCCATCGACAAAGAACATGACGACAGCAAAAGAGAAAGTGTAATTAATTAAAACGCAAATCTAAGATTTCAATATTACCACAACTTTAATCTTAAATTAAATAAAGATTATCTTTCAGGTGATCTGTTTTATTAAAACAAAATTCTTATCTTCACCTCCCTTTTTTTAATAAAATAATTATGCTAAATAAACTTGCAGCTTCAGAATTGGTTCTGAACGATGACGGAAGTGTGTATCATCTTAATCTTTTGCCGGAAGATATTGCCGATAAAATAATCTTGGTGGGCGACCCGGACAGAGTGCCGAAAGTTTCAAAATATTTTGACAAAGTAGAAATCAAAAAAAATAAAAGAGAATTTTATACGCATACAGGAACTTTGCGTGGTGAAAGAATTTCTGTAATGTCGACCGGAATTGGAACTGAAAACATCGATATTGTGATGAACGAGCTTGATGCGTTGGTTAATATCGATTTAAAGGAAAAAGAATTTAAAACTGAACACAAATCTCTGCAATTATTCAGAATGGGAACCTGCGGAAGTGTAAATCCTGATGTACAGGTTGATAATATGCTGGTTACTCAAAACGTTGTAGGTCTTGACGGTTTGATGCATTTTTACCAGGATTATAATTTCGAAAATGAATTTTCTAAGCAATTTTTAGATCAATTTCCTTATGAAAAAATTAAACCTATGCTTTATTTTTCTGAATGGTCTGAAGAGTTGGGCGAATTGTATAAAGATGCAAAATATCACGGTAATACAGCAACTTTCCCCGGATTTTACGCTCCGCAAGGAAGACAGCTTCGTTTAAAAGCTTTGGATGATAAGTTTCTTGAAACCTTAAACGATCTGGGAATTACCAATTTTGAAATGGAAACTTCTGCAATTTATGCTTTCTCAAAATTATTGGGACATAAAGCGATTACTGTAAATAATGTGATTGCCAACAGACGACGAGGTGAATTTTCATCAGACCATCATGCTTCTGAAAAAAACCTGATTGAATGGGTTCTCGAGAGAATCATAAAATAAAACAGAAAGGATTTCATTATTTGAAGTCCTTTTTTATTTATTACCATTATATTATTCATAAAAGCTTTATTTTAAACATTATGAAAATTTTAACAACCATTTTGTTTTTTAGGAATACTTATTGCCTATTCTTAAGCATAACACTTAAATATTTAACATTATGGAAAACCAAGATTATAACAAAGCTGAAAAAGCTGTTGACAACACCGAAAACTCTTTAAGAAATGCAGCAAATGATGCAAAATGGAAAGTAAGTGATCTTGCAGACAGAGCAAGAGATTACATCAATGAAAAAAGAAATAATGACGAAGAAGCAAATCAGGAAGGCTGGTTTGACAGGGTAAAAGCTAACGCCGCTGATACTTGGGAAGATATTAAAGACGGAGCCAATGATGCCTGGGAAAAAACCAAAGATGCCGCAGAAGATGTAAAAGCAGAATGGAACAAAAAAACGAATTAAATTATTAGTCTTTTATATATTATCAAGAAAAACGAAGTCTTTTTAGGAAGGCTTCGTTTTTTATTATGTTGTAAACACAAATTATTGCTACATTTGTGGATTAATAAACATTAAATAATTATGTCATACGGTTTACTTAAAGGCAAGAAGGGAATTATTTTTGGAGCCCTTAATGAACAATCTATCGCATGGAAAGTTGCTGAAAGATGCCACGAAGAAGGCGCAGAATTTATCCTGTCAAACGCTCCGATCGCTCTTAGAATGGGAGAACTAAACGGTTTAGCAGAAAAAACAGGTTCTGAGGTAATCGGTGCAGATGCAACTTCTCTCGAAGATATTGAAAAGCTTTTTGATGCTGCTGTTGCAAAATTTGGTAAAATCGACTTCATCCTTCACTCAATCGGTATGTCTATCAATGTGAGAAAAGGAAAGCATTATACAGAAATGAACTACGACTGGTTGGAAAAAGGCTGGGATATTTCGGCTGTTTCTTTCCACAAAGTAATGAGAGTAGCGTATGAAAAAGACTGTATGAACGAATGGGGAAGTATTTTAGCGCTTACTTACATCGCTGCACAAAGAACGTTCCCTGATTATAACGCCGTTTCTAGCTTCGGTTTTTTGTTAAAAATATGCGGTATAAAGATTAAAATTAATTGAAATCTTATTCTGATAAACTCTTCCCTAAAAAAGTACTTCTTTAAATAAATTTTTGTATTTTACTGAAATATCTTTTTTATTTCAAAGTTGTCATTCCGAGGAACGAGGAATCTCTAATAATGATGTTGAGATTCTTCAATCTGCTTTGCTTCTTTCAGAATGACAAACATACCGTTTATTTGTAAAGTCTTTTACACCAAAAGCTGGCTTTAGCCCGCTTCAGATGTGTAAAACTATTATTTATTTTAACCAATTAATTCTTTTTGTCTGAACATTTTGAGAATCGGTTCCGACCATAATGTCAAATTCGCCTGCTTCCCAATCGAAGTTCAATTGATCATCGTAAAATTTCAGATTTTCCGGCGTTAAAGTAAAATTAATGGTTTTAGTTTCTCCTTTTTTAATAAACACTTTTTGGAAACCTTTCAATTCTTTTACAGGTCTTACCACCTTTCCGAAAAGATCTTTGATGTACAACTGCACTACCTCTTCTCCATCGTAATTTCCGGTATTAGCAACATTTACACTAATGTTTAACGTCTGATTTCCTTCAAGATTTGTTGAGCTTAAATTCATCTCAGAGTATTTAAACTGAGTATAACTTAAACCATAACCAAACGGGAATTTAGGGTCATTATCTAAGTCGATGTATGCCGAAACATAGTTTCTGTCGGTGTTATTTTTTGCAGGTCTTCCTGTGTTGTAATGGTTGTAATAAACCGGAACTTGCCCTTCTGTTCTCGGGAAAGTCATCGGAAGTTTTCCGGCTGGATTTACTGTTCCAAAAAGAACATCCGCAATAGAATTTCCGGCTTCTGTTCCTAACCACCAAGTGTACATAATTGCAGGAATATTTTCTGCAGCCCAATCAAAAACCAACGGTCTTCCTGCATTGATCATTAAAATAATCGGTTTTCCTGTTTTTGCAATTTCTTTCAAAAGATCTTCCTGAACGCCTGAAAAATGAATGTTGCTTCTGCTTTTCGCTTCACCACTCATGGCATGACCTTCACCTAAAGTCATAATGACAACATCTGCTTTTTTTGCCGTTTCTACCGCTTCTGCAAACATCGATTTATCCTGATCATCTACATTCGCACCTTTTGCATATAATAATGTTGAATTTTTATCTAATTGATTTTTAATTCCATCAAACTGAGTAATAATTCTCTGATTGTCATCTTTAAATGCAATCGACCAGAAACCATGATTGGCGACCGTTTCTTTTCCGAAAGGTCCTATTAAAGCCACCGTTTTGGTAGATTTTGAAAGCGGAAGAATATTTTTTTCATTTTTAAGTAAAACAATACTTTTTGAACCAAATTCTCTTCCAAATTTTCTGTTATCCTGATTGTTTAATTGTTCTTTCTGTCTTTTTTCGCTGCTAAACCTGTAAGGATCATCAAATAATCCCATTTCAAATTTTTTAACTAAAATTCTTCTCGTCGCATCATCAATTAGTTTCGGATCTACTTTTCCTTTTTGAACCAGTTTTGGAAGTTCAGCCATATAGGCACGGCTTTCCATATCCATATCGGTTCCTGCATTCATGGCTTTTTCGGCAGCCTCATTATTGTCTTTCGCATAACCGTGAGGAACCATTTCGCCAATACTTCCCCAGTCTGAAACTACAAAACCTTTATAGTTCCATTGATCTTTTAAAAGATTTCTTAAAATATATTTGTTGGCTGTTGCCGGAATTCCATTGATGTCGTTAAAAGAATTCATAAAAGTGGCAACTCCTGCTTCTGCAGCTGCTTTGAAAGGTGGTAAATACGTTTCATGAAGTTGTCTTAAACTCATATCTACAGAATTATAATCTCTTCCGCCAACTGCCGCTCCGTATGCTGCAAAATGCTTTGCACAAGCCATAATTGCATCAAGATTTCCAAGACCTTTTCCCTGAAAACCTTTGATTCTTGCCAAACCAATCTGTGTTCCCAAATACGTATCTTCACCTGAACCTTCCATTACTCTTCCCCATCTCGGATCTCTTGCGACGTCAACCATTGGTGCAAAAGTCCAGTGAATTCCGTAGGCAGAAGCTTCTGTTGCAGCAATTCGTTCTGATTTTTCAATTAATTTTAAATCCCAACTCGCAGCCTGACCAAGATTCACAGGAAATGTTGTTCTGTACCCATGAATAACATCCTGACCAAAGAGTAAAGGAATTCTTAATCTGGATTTTAATGCTAATTCCTGGAATTTTTTTGTTTCTTCGGCTCCTGCAACATTGAGCATAGAACCTACTTTCCCTTTTTTTATTTCTTCTAAAACAGTTGCCGAATTTGAATTTTGCGGACCTGTTGCGTATTCGAAACCGCTGTACTGAACCAATTGCCCAACTTTTTCTTCCAATGTCATTTTAGATAGCAGCTCAGAAACCTTTTGATCGATGGTTTTTTGCCCGAAGACGTTGAATCCTAATGCTGTAAATGCGAGTATGAAATATATCTTCTTCATTTATAATTTAGTTTTTATAAAATTATATGTAATGCAAAGTTCGCAAAAAATATTTTGCGAACTTTAGTAATGGTTTTAGACCTGTAAAAGTGTCCCGCTTAACGAAGAACAAAGTTTTTGCAATCAATAATTTTTCAGATTTTTTTTAAACTAATTTTTCTGTTTAAACTGAGAAAATATTAAATCTTTTATTCTTTTTGTGGGTAAAGAAAAAGTTTAAACAAGTTTAAATTAAAAAATATAGGTTGCTACAGAACTTCCCGTAATTGTAACCGGAGCTGTTTTCTGATTATATTTAATATTGAAACTTTCTTCTGATTTATTATTGTTCTGAACAATCAAAACCGTTTTACCTTCCGGAGTTTTGAAAGCGACCGTAACCAAATTTTCTGTTTGTGTAGAAGCTATTCTCTGTGAATTTGCCGGAACAAACTTTGACGCATGAGCAATAATGTAGTAGGCAACATTTCTTGTGAAATTTTCATTATCCGAAACCGTGATTGCTCCTTTACATTCTGTACAACCTCCCGGTGTATGCGGATTATATTGAGGATCATTTGCCAAATTCCATTCTAAAGCAATTTTACTCCAGTTTCTCATTGATCCGATGACAACGTTTTTGGTATGCCAGTTCAGGTCTTCATTGAAGGTTCCTTTTGCACCCGTCCATTGTTCTGTAAAATAAAGATTTTTATCAGGATGAGCATTGTGAACCGTGCTTAAAGCTGAAATATCGCCTTCATACAAATGGAAAGCTGAACCGTCAATGTATTGATTGGCTTCAGGATCATTTAAAATATTGATAGCATATTCAGGTTTGTTGCAGTTGTGGTCGTAAACAACGATCTTTGTTTTGATATTATTAGATTTAAAAACAGGACCTAAACTTTGTTTAATGAAATCTCTCTGCTGATCTGAAACCATCAGTAAACTTGGGTTGTTTCCGGGATGTAAAGGTTCGTTTTGAGGAGTTATTGCATCAATTGTAATGCCTTCTTTCTGCATTCCCTGAATGTATTTCACAAAATATTTTGCATAGGTATCGTAAAATTCAGGCTTTAAGCTTCCGCCAATCGATTTGCCATTATCTTTCATCCAAACCGGAGGCGACCATGGCGCTGCAATGATTTTAATTTTAGGATTGATTGCTAAAATTTCTTTTAACATCGAAATCAAATCTTTATCTCTTGCCAAACTGAATTTTGATAAAGTGGGATCAGTCTGACCTTGAGGTAAATCATCGTAAGAAAAAACTTCACCATCCAAATCGGATGCACCAATGCTTAATCTCAAATAACTTATGGAAATGGAGTTTTTATCATTTCCGAAAAGTTCATTTAATAAAGCTTTTCTTTTTGAAGGTGAGAGACGATTGATGACTTCAACGCTTCCGCCGGTTAATGTATAACCAAAACCGTCAATGTATTGAAACTTCTGGGTATCGTCAATTTCAATAGTCTGAAAGTTGTTGGAAGTATTTATAAAATTTAATGCATTTTGCTGCTGTAGTTTTACGCTTTCATCTCCTTTTGTCATCCAGATCTGAACTTTATTTTCTGTATTTGAAACAGATTTACAAGACGACAAAGGCAAAAGTACCACACCGCCAAACAGCAGTGCAGTACTTTTTAAAAAGAAACTATATGATTTTTTATTTAACATATTTAATATCCTGGATTTTGGGTTAAATTCGGGTTATTATCTAATTGAGTCTGTGGAATTGGCCACAATAACCTGTTTTGGTTTAAGTTATTTACATAAGGCAATAGATTTCCATTCGCATCTCTTTGCTGTGAAAGTATAGAAATTGCTTTTCCGGTTCTTTTTAAATCAAACCAACGGTGACCTTCAAATGCTAATTCTAATTTTCTTTCTTTAAGAATTTTATTAATTCCATCATCAGTATTGGCAATCGTAACAGGCGCTAAACTTGAGCTTGCTCTTGCTCTCACCTGATTGACCAGAGCAGCAGCTTCTGCAAAATTTCCCTGATGAACCAAAGCTTCAGCTCTTATTAAAAGTAAATCTGCATATCTCATTACATAGAAATTCTGATGACCAGTGGTAATTCTCATTTTATACATGAACGGGAAGTTGTTACTTTGCCAGAAATTGTCTGACCAGCTTACCGTAGTCGGAGAAAACCATACACTCGAATTTTTTCTAACATTATCATTTTCTGTGTTGAATGTATTTACAATGTCGTAAGAAGGGGTATTAAATTTTTTCCAGTCTGTTCCGTAAAACATAGACGATCCCCATGCCCAAAGATTTCCTGCATTTCCATTAGATTCAAAAATAGATTCTGCATTGGCTTCATGGTTTCCATCAAAAAGCTGATCATAAACCGGAAGCAAAGAATATCCCTGTCCCATTAACTGGGTCGTGTAATCAATTACTTTTGCATAATCTGGATTTGGTTTTGTGGCGTAAACTTTTGCTAATAATGATAAAGCTAAACCTCGTGTTGCTCTGTATTTATTTGAACTTGCAGGTGCGCTTGCCAAAGCTCCTTCCAAATCTGAAATAATTAAATTATAAACCTCATTGACCGGTTTTCTTGTTGGGTAAACCTGCTCATAAACTTCATCGAAATTTTCGTCATTTACACCAATCACCGCTTTTGTAACCAAAGGAAAATCTCCCCAAAGCTGCACCCCATGAAAATTATACATTGCTCGCATAATGGCAGCTTCAGCTTTCATTTCTGATTTTCTTGCTGTAGAAAGTGTGGGATCTGGGATATTGTCTACATAATTTAAAACTTTGTTACAATTATTAATGAAAGTAAATAAATAATTCCAATCTCTATTAACATTAGCATTTGTAGCGATTATTCTGTATTCATCCATTTGAAAATTTTGGATATTATCACTTCCCGCATGAGCAATTTCTGTTTGTGCATCTCCATTAAAGAAATAATCTAACTGCCAATATTCATTACCTAAGTCAACATAGATTGCAGACATTAAACCCTCTGCTTCTGCTGCAGTAGTGTAAGGAGTATCAGTAAGCGGTACGGCTCTGTCAGTAAGCGGTTCAGTATCCAAATAATCACTACAAGAAGTTGTTCCCAAAGTTAAACTTGTTCCCAACAGAAAATAATATATTGTTTTGTTGAATTTCATAATAATAAAAATTAAAAATTAGCTTTTAAACCAAAAATAAATGTTCTTACCTGAGGATAAGTTCCATAATCCACACCTGAAACACCGTTTGTTGTGTTGAAAGCATTTACTTCAGGATCGAAACCTGTATAAYCAGTCCAGGTTAAAAGGTTTTGACCAGTAACATAAAGATTAATTTTGCTTACTCCTTTGAATGGAGTTAAGAAATTATATCCCAAAGTGGCACTTTTTATTCTAATAAATGAACCATCTTCTACAAATCTGTCTGATACATATTGTGCTGTAGCAGAATTTGCTCTTGGAGTATTGGTAATTTGTCCTGGAGCAGTCCATCGGTTTAAAACTGCGGTTGATTGATTTTTAAAATCATTCATCATTTCGAGATCAAATCTTGAAGCATTGTATATTTCTCCACCATATGATCCAGTAACTAAAACATCCAAATACCAATTTTTGTAAGAAAAATTATTGGTAAATCCAAAGCTGAAATCAGGGTTTGGATTTCCTATTATTGTTCTGTCATTTGGATCAAAAATACCATTTCCGTTAAGATCTTTATACACAAGGTCTCCCGTTTGAGAGTCTACATGACTTACTTGGTAACCATAAAAAGAACTGATTGGCTGACCCGGAGTAAACCTCACTAATGTTGCTCCAACAGTCTCAATATTAGCTTTATCTATATTAGGTTGGTATTTAAGACTTGTTACCTGATTCTTTGTGAAAGAAATATTAAAGTTAGTGCTCCAATTGAAGTTTTCGCCTTTAAAATTCTGGGTATTTAAACCAAGTTCTAAACCTTGATTTTCCATATCTCCAACATTCTTAAGTATATTACCTAAATTACCCATTCGTATTGGTACAATCAGGTTTTTAGTTTTTCTTTTGTATGCATCTGCGGTTAATTTGATTTTATTATTTAAAAAACCAAAATCTATCCCAACATTGGCATCAGAAGTTACTTCCCAACCTAAATCACCACTATCCCACTGATAAGTATTCCAAATTCCATCCGGACCAACTCTTGAAACTCTTTCTAAATTATAATGAGAATATGGAGGTATTCCTGATGCATTTCCACTTTGTCCCCATCCTCCTCTAATCTTCAATTCAGATAGGATTTTGTTGTCAGCTAAGAAATCTTCGTTTGAAACTGTCCAAGCTCCAGAAACTCCGGGGAAGAATCCCCATTTATTTCCGGGTGCTAAAGCTGAGCTTCCGTTATACCTGAAAACTCCCATAATAGTATATTTGTTATCATAGGTATATAATGCTCTTCCAAAAAAAGATAGTTCTCTTAAATGTTCTTTTACAAGGCTTTCACGCTTATTATCAATTACAGTGTTGTAATCAAAAAAAGTTGTTCCTTCAGGAAAATTATTTCCATCATAATTATGCCAAGAATTTCTCTTCTCATGAATCTGATTACCTCCTAATAAAGCTAAATCATGAACTCCGGATTTTATAGTATACGTTAAAGTATTTTCAATATTCATGTCCTGATAAGTCGACAAATACTTACCACCAATACCTTTTTGCTGTCTTCCGTAGCTTGTTTGATATCCATCTGTAAACTGATCATTGGTAACATCAATTAAATCGAATGAAACCGTTGGTTTCCAAACAAGATTTTTAAGCAAATTAACTTCAAGCCCTAAATTGCTCATAAAACGTTGAGTCTGAGTTTCATTTTGTCTGGATTGGTAAGCAACCGGATTTTCCCAAGAAGATTGAAATGGGTTTAAAGCAAACTGTCCGTCTTTATATCCGTCTAAATAGTTACCATCAGTACCAGTTTCTCTTACCTTAAGTTGACTACCATAAATTGGCAGGAATGATGGTGTATTTAATGCACTCAAAATAACCCCGCCCCTGGAAGTTCCTAAGTTATCATTCGTGTTCTTAAGCGTAGTATTAATATAGTTAAAATTACCTGTCAGTTTCAGCCAGTTGGTAATCTTCGCATCTAAATTTAATTTAGCAGAAATCCTGTCAAACCTTGCAGGATCAATAATACCGTCAATTCCCTGATAACCTAATGCTGTATAAGCTCTTACTTTTTCGTTTCCGAAAGAATAGTTTACATTATAATTTTGATCAAAGCCTGTTCTGAAAACTTCGTCTCTCCAATTGGTATTGATCCCTTCGTATCTCGGATTGTTAATCGTCGTTAAATAAGAAGGATTAATTTCACTCATCAATGTTTTGTACTGATCCAGGTTTAAAACATCAATATTATTCTCCTTTAGGATCGTCATATCGGTAATATCATCAGGATTGATTCCGCTGATATCAAAAGTTTGAATTCCGTCAACTACGTAAAGCGGGTTTACGCTGGAAGAGATTGAATTGTTTCCTCTGATCTTTACATCAATTGCTGCTCCCGGTTTACCGGAAGACTGTATTACATTCACACCGGCAGCATTTCCCTGCAAAGCCTGACCGACATTATAAATAGGCCTGTCGTCAAAAGTTTCAGATTTTACTGTAGATACCGCACTTGTAAGGTTTGATTTTTTTACCGAACCATAACCAATAACCACCACTTCCTCGATCTTCTGCTCTTTAGAAACAGTATCGCGCGGCGTAGTCTGTGCATTGAAATTTGCCGTAAAATAAAGAGCGGCAATAATTCCTAAGCTTCTTGATATTTTAACATTCATATATAGTTAAGTTTTTTAATTCTCAAATTGAGACAATAAAAATATATCTTTTTTTTATTAATTAACATTTTTTTAATAATTATTTTAATATTTCCATTATTTTTGGGCATTTAAAGTGAGAAGCAGATTAATATAATCGGTAAAATCCCGATAAAACACACTAAAATAAATCCCCAAATGAATGCTAAGCAACCCAATATTTCCCTTCCGTTGAAGCTTACTTTCCTTGTTTTTTCAATGGTTTTAAATTGTATGGGGATTGTAATTATTCAGCTTTCCGAGCAGAAAATCACATATGATAAGCTTGGCTTTTTAGAATCTTTTAAAGATTTGCCTATTGCCATATTTTCACTTTTTGCCGTAAATTTTATCAGCAGATTCGGAACAAAAAAATCATTGATTTTTGCTTTGATGCTTGTCGGGATATGTTCGTTAT
>NZ_JBFRGA010000120.1:0-11294 GCF_052115105.1 Chryseobacterium sp. 2TAF14 | reverse complement strand
CTTTCAGGAGCGTTCAGCATCAGAAATTTTATGGATGGATACGATAGCGATCTGGTTTATTTTAATTGTCCGAGAGAATTTGTAAAAAACGATGAAGCCTGGAAATACAAACATATGCATATCGTTTTAAGCACATCAGACGAAGATATCTGTAAAGACAAAAATGTGGAAATGGCAGAAATTTTAGCCTCAAAAGGAATTGATTTCTGGTACGATGAAAAGAAATGGATCAACCACGACTGGCCGCTTTGGAGAATGACTTTCCCAACATATATCGGCGCATTTTTTTAAAATTAAAAAAAACTCAAATAATAAT
This sequence comes from Chryseobacterium sp. 2TAF14, assembly GCF_052115105.1. Classification (NCBI taxonomy): domain Bacteria; kingdom Pseudomonadati; phylum Bacteroidota; class Flavobacteriia; order Flavobacteriales; family Weeksellaceae; genus Chryseobacterium; species Chryseobacterium sp. 2TAF14. The sequence goes on along the minus strand of NZ_JBFRGA010000120.1, from coordinate 10,978 downwards.
ATTAAATCATTAAAAAAAATTATGGCAAAAAAAGTAGGAATCTTATTCGGTATGGAAGATACATTTCCGTGGGCATTTATTGATAAAGTAAATGAACTCGGAGGCGGAGAAGTTATAGCTGAAGCAGTAAACATCGATAAACTGGAGCAAGGCGCAGATTATGGCTATGCTGTAATTATCGACAGAATTTCTCAGGATGTTCCTTTCTATAGAGCTTATCTGAAAAACGCAGCTTTGAACGGAACTTATGTAATCAACAATCCTTTCTGGTGGAGTGCAGATGAAAAATTCTTCAACAATGCTTTAATGACAAAGCTCAAAATTCCTTTACCTAAAACAGTTTTGCTTCCTTCACACGAAAGACCAGAAAACACCTCTGAAACATCATTCCGTAACTTAAAATTTCCACACGACTGGGATTATATTTTTGATTATGTAGGATTTCCGGCTTATATGAAACCTCACGACGGAGGCGGCTGGAAAAGTGTTTACAGAGTAGAAAACCCACAGGATCTTTGGAACAAATTAGGCGAAACAGAACAGTTGGTAATGATGGTTCAGGAAGAAATTGTTTTCCAGGATTACTACAGAGTGTATTGTTTGGGACAAAAATATGTTCACATCATGCCCTACGAACCAAGGAATGCGCCTCATCTGAGATATGAAACAACACATCAGACGGAAGGTGAAGATTTAAAAAAATTGTTAAAAACAATTCACGATTACACCATCAAAATGAATCAGGCTTTAGGATATGATTTCAATACCGTAGAATTTGCCGTAAGAGACGGAATTCCTTATGCGATTGATTTTTGTAATCCCGCTCCCGATGCAGACAAAAATTCTGTAGGAGAAGAAAATTTTGCCTGGATTGTAGAACATTCCGCAAAACTGGCTATTGAAAAAGCCAAAGAATACGTTCCCGGAAAACCTAATATTTCATGGGGGACTTTCGTAAAAAATTCAGTTAAATAAATATTAAAAAAACACAGAAAAAAAATGCATCAATTTACAATAGGAATCGAAGAAGAATATCAGATCATCGATGTTGAAAGCCGCGATTTAATTTCTCATGTTTCAAAAATCATTGAAGGCGGAAAAGCTGTTTTAAGTGAAAATTTAAAACACGAAATGCACGAATCAATGATTGAAATGGAAACCGGAATCTGCCAGAATATCCAGGAAGCAAAAGCCGAACTTACCAATTTGAGAAGACATCTTATTAATACCGCTCATGAACAGGGACTTCGTGTTTCCGGTGGCGGAACCCATCCTTTTTCAAACTGGGAGCATAATACAATCACAAACGGCGAACGTTATAACAAAATTGTAGACGACATGGGCGATGTTGCGCGTGGAAATCTCATTTTCGGGCTGCACGTTCACATCGGGATTCCCAATCGTGAAGAAGGGGTAAGAATCCAGAATGTGATGCGATATTTTCTTCCGCATGTGYATGCTTTGTCTACCAACTCCCCTTTCTGGATCGGCAGAAGCACAGGTTTTAAGTCTTACAGGCAGGAAATTTTCGTAAAATTCCCAAGAACAGGTATTCCGAGCTATTTTAATTCTTTGGCAGAATTTGATAGCTATGTTGACCTTTTGGTAAAAACCGGAACCATTGACAATGCCAAGAAAATCTGGTGGGATTTGAGAGTTCATCCGTTTTATCCGACGATTGAATTCAGAATCTGCGACATGCCTTTAAGAATCGAAGAAACTGTTTGTCTGGCTGCAATTATGCAAAGTTTAGTGGCTAAAATTTATAAGCTTCACCAGCAGAATTTGAGTTTCAGAAGCTACAGAAGATTATTGCTTAATGAAAATAAATGGCGTGCTTCCAAAGACGGAATTCATTCTAAACTGATTGATTTCGGTAAAGAAGAATCAGTGCCTTATCCTGATCTGTTAAAAGAACTTTTAGAGTTTATCGATGATGTTGTAGATGAATTGGGATGCAGAAAAGAAGTAGAATACGCCTGGAAAATTTTGGAAAACGGAACCGGTGCAGACCGACAATTGGCTGTCTTTAAAGAAACCGGCGACCTGAAGAAAGTCGTTGATTATATGATCGCTGAAACCGAATATGGCATTACGCACAGCCAAACTGCTTTATAATAAATTCATAACTTTGCAGAAATTATGTAGTTATGAAAGATGTAAGAATTGCTTTGCTGGATATGAACAACAATCAGACAAATCAGGGATTTAAAAATATTAAAGAAATCTCTGAAAATTTCCAAAAGCAATCGGAAGAAAATATAAGCATTACGAGTTTTGATGTAAGATATAAAAATGAAATTCCGAATATTGAGGATTTTGATATATTTATTTCATCTGGTGGACCGGGAAATCCGCACCGTGAAGGTTTTGAATGGGAACAGAAGTTTGCCGATTTTTTAGATGCAGTGTATGAATATAATAAGCATAATAATGCTAAAAAATATCTTTTCCTGATTTGCCACTCTTTCCAGTTGGCGAGCATTCATTGGGAATTGGGCAATATCTGCGAAAGAAAATCTTATTCTTTCGGAATAATGCCGATCCACAAAACAGAAGAAGGTGAAGAAGAATTTTTATTTAAAAATCTACCCGATCCTTTTTATGCCGTAGATTCCAGAGCGTATCAGTTTATTGAACCTGATGCAGAGCGTTTTGAAGAATTGGGAATGAAAATGGTGGCCCTCGAAAAATCTCGTCCACACATAGATCTGGAGCGTGCAGTTATGGCCGTTCGTTTTTCTGATGAAATTTTCGGAACACAGTTTCATCCCGAAGCCAATCCTGACGGAATGATTGAAAACCTGAAAGACGAGAAAAACAAAGAAGCCATGATCGAAAACTACGGTATGGAAAAATATCTGGAAACCGTTGACAGAATTAATGACGAAGACAAAATAGTTCTTACACAATCTCAGATCCTGCCACGTTTTTTAAACAACGCAAAGAAGAATATTTTGAAACAAAAAACAGCAACAGCCTGATAAAAAATCAAATTAAAAACAATTAAAATCGAGCAAATGATGCTCGATTTTTTAAATCACAAAACGAAAAAAATTATGATCCAAAAATACAGAAAACAGTTTAACAAGGAATTCAGCGGCGAAAAGTACGATCAGATCAAATCAATCTTAAAAGAAAAAAGCGGAATACTGCCTACATTCAGATTGTCTGAAAGCCCGATTTTTTTAACGAACGACTTCAAAGAAAAATTAGTTTCCGCAAGCGAAAGTATTATTGATCAGATTAAAAATCTTCCGGAAGAAACTTTACGAAAATCGATTCCGGAAAACTGCAGAGTTCCCAACGATACAAAACAGCCCCATTTTTTCACAATAGATTTCGGGATCTGCAGAAGTGAAAACGGGAAAATAGAACCTCAACTGATCGAATTACAGGCTTTTCCTTCGTTATACGCTTTCCAGAATGTTTTTGAAGAGACGTTTTGCGAGGTTTATCCGTTTTTAAATCAATTGAGAAATAATATTTCGGAGGAAGATTATCAACAACATTTGTATGAACTGATCGTTGGCAAAGAAAATCCTGAACATGTAATTTTGCTTGAGATTTTCCCCGAAAAACAGAAAACAGCGATTGATTTTGCTTTAACAGAAAAACTTTTAGGCATAAAAACAGTTTGCCTCACAAAAGTAAAAAAGCAGGGAAACCAGCTATTTTATGAGGATAACAGGAAACTTATCAGAATTAAAAGGATTTACAACCGTGTAATTTTTGATGAGCTTGATAAAATTCCTGATCTTAAAACCGAATTTAATTTCCGTGAAGAAATAGATGTTGAATGGGTGACACATCCGAATTGGTTCTTTAAAATTTCTAAATATCTTTTGCCTTTGCTTAAACATGAATTTGTACCAAAAAGCTATTTCCTGAATGAGTTTCCCGAAAATGAAAGTCTTGAAAACTTTGTTTTAAAACCTCTGTTTTCGTTTGCAGGAAGCGGCGTTGATCTCAACCCGACAAAAGAAATTACAGATGCTATTTTAGATAAAGAAAATTATATATTGCAGCGAAAAGTAAATTACGAACCGATTTTTGAAGACATCAACGGAGATTTTTCAAGGGCAGAAATCCGTTTGCTTTATATCTGGAAAGAAAATGAAGAACGACCGGTTTTGTTACAAAACCTTTCACGAATGACCAAAGCCGCGATGGTAAACGTAGATTTTAATAAAAAAGATGCAATCTGGATTGGAAGTTCACATGCGTTTTTTGGGGAATAAAACTGCAAATATTTAAATATAAAGACCTCCGAATTTCGGAGGTCTTTATATCCTTTATGCTTTGTTAATCGCAAAGGCGCAAAATTGTTAAAAAAATAAAATTTTAAGGCGCAAGGAATTTGACAAAGTCAAATTTTAATACTGAAAATTTATAAAAAATTCACAACTCTTGTTACTCCATTTTTGAAAACATCAGATTGGAAATTTAGTAACATTCCTAATTTACAGTTTGTCATTTTTAAATAAGTCAGAAGTTGAGCTTTATGTGTTGGGTTAATATATTCAACAGCTTTTATTTCTAAAATCAGTTTATTTTCTATAATCATATCTAATCTAAAAGCATTTTCAATTTTTAATTCTTCATAGATGATAGATAATGTTTTTTGTTTTTCAACAAAGAGTCCTGATTTTGTTAATTCATAAAACATACATTCTTCATAAACATGTTCAAACAAACCTGCTCCCAGTTTTTTATGAATTTTTAAACCTGTTTCGAAAACAATTTTTGACAATTCGTTTTCTGTCATACATGTTGTGTTTTATTTATTTTAATCATTGATTGCAAACGACACAAAGTTTTACGCTTTTAATCAGCAGGTATTCTGTTATCAACATCGATTTACTATAGCTAATTTTATCTCCGATAAAATCCTTGCGCCTTATATAGCTGAAGTTGTAAAAAAACTTTGCGTCTTTGCGTTTAACCAAAAAAATTTTAAAATTTATCATCCTCAAGCAATTCCCTCGCCTGATATTCCTGAACAAGATCTATCGCATTAGAAATAACGTCACTTAAAGCAGTAATAAAAGTACCTTCTTCAGCCATTCCCATTGCGTGTTTCAGGGCATCAATTTCTTTAGGAATAATCTCATAGCTTACATCTTTTCCGGAAGACTGCATTCCGTCGATAATTAAACCATTAATTTCATCCTCAGTTCTTCCTCGAAGATGTTTTTCGTTTCTGATGATGATGTGATCAAACATTCTTCCGGCAATCTTTCCGCACAATCTGATGTCTTCATCTCTTCGGTCTCCCACCCCGGAAATAATCCCGATTTTTTTGGTAGATTCTACATTTTTAAGGTAATCTTCAATCGCTTCATAACCTGCAGGATTGTGCGCAAAATCGATTAAAACTTTAAAGTTTTTAAAATTAAAAACATTCAGCCTTCCCGGAGTCAACTGCGCACTTGGAATAAATGTACGAAGCGAGTTTGAAATATCCTCAATCTCAAAACCGTAAAGATAACAAGCCAGACTTGCCGCCAAAACGTTATCGATCATAAATTTTGCCTTTCCTTCCATCGTAATCGGAAAGTCTTTTACCTTACCGATCCTGATTTTCCAGTCACCTTTTTTAATCGTTACATAACCTTCTTCATAAACGCATGTTGTGCGGCCTTCTTTTGCGAATTTTTTAATGTATTCATTGTTTTCATCCAGACTGAAAATAGCAACATTGCTCGGTAAATCGTTGATAATTCTCATCGAATATTCGTCTTCGGCATTCAAAACGCTCCATCCGCTTTTCTTTACACTGTCGAGAACTACCCTTTTTACTTTCGTTAAATCTTTCAGACTGTGAATATCATTCATTCCTAAATGATCTTCTTTAATATTGGTTAAAACCCCGATATCACACTGCCCGAAACCTAAACCTGAACGAAGTATTCCGCCTCTTGCTGTTTCAAGAACTGCAAATTCTACGGTTGGGTCTTTCAAAATAAATTCAGCCGAAACAGGACCTGTAGTGTCTCCTTTCGTCAACATCGTATTCTGAATATAAATTCCGTCAGATGTAGTGAAACCTACTCTATATCCGTTACTTTTTACAATATGAGAAATTAATCTTGTTGTCGTTGTTTTCCCGTTAGTTCCCGTCACTGCAATAATCGGAATGGTAAAAGGTTTTCCTTGCGGATAAAGCATATCCACAACAGGAGCGGCAACGTTTCTCGGAAGACCCTCACTCGGAGCCAAATGCATTCTGAAACCGGGCGCTGCATTAACTTCTATAATTGCTCCACCGCTTTCTTTGAGAGGTTGCGTAAGGTTTTCAGCCATAATATCAATTCCGCAGACATCTAAACCGATAATCTTTGAAATTCTTTCTGCCATTGTGATATTTTCAGGATGCACCATATCGGTCACGTCGATAGAAGTTCCACCAGTCGAAAGATTTGCTGTTGATTTCAAATAAACCACTTCTCCTCTTTGAGGAATGGTTTCTAAAGTATACTGAAGTTTTTCAAGCAATTCTAAAGTATCTTTATCAACATTAATTTCAGTTAAAACATTTTCGTGGCCATATCCTCTTCTCGGATCCTGGTTTTCTTTTTCAATTAATTTTTCAAGATTAGATTCACCATCACCTACAACGTGAGCAGGAACTCTTCTTGCTGCAGCAACCATTTTATTGTTGATCACCAAAACTCTGAAATCATATCCTGTAATATATTTTTCAACAATTACTTTTCGGGAATATTTCTGGGCGTGTTCTAAACCTGTGACCGAGGAAACCCAATCGTTTACATTAATTGACGAACCTTTACCGTGATTTCCGTCTAAAGGCTTAATAACAATCGGATAACCTATTTTTTTAATAACATTTTTAAGTTCTTCTTCATTTACAATTAAATCTCCCATCGGAACAGGAATTGCAGCATCATGCAGCATTCTTTTCGTCAGTTCTTTATTGCATGCAATATCAACGGCGATAGAACTTGTATTTCCGGTAATTGTTGCCTGAAATCTTTGCTGATTCACTCCGTAACCCAACTGTACCAAAGAATTGCTGCCTAATCTTATCCACGGAATTTTTCTTGAAACAGCTTCTTCCACAATACTTCCTGTTGAAGGTCCCAATCTTACCCGTTCTCTGATCTCTTTTAATTGCTGAATACAGGCATTGATATCGTATTCTTTATTTTCGATTAAAGCTGTCGCAATTTCGACCGCCTGTTCAGCAGCATAAATTCCTGCATTTTCTTCGATATAATCGAAAACGACGTTATAAACACCGGGAGTTTTTGTCTCGCGGGTTCTTCCAAAACCGGTATCCATTCCCGCAAGAGTCTGAATTTCCAGGGCAATGTGTTCAATTACATGTCYCATCCAGGTTCCTGTTTCTACTCTATGAAAAAAACCGCCTCTCGTTCCTTCAGAACAGCGATGTGTGATAAGCGATGGTATAAGGCGCTCTATCCGTTCCCGGAAACCATCAATCTTATTGGTAGGAAAATTTTCCAATTCTTCGAGATCCAAACGCATTTGTATCAGTACCATAGCGTTATTAAAGATTTATTAAAAAAAATCACTTTCTGCAATCAACTATAAATCAAACTAAATACGTTAAAAATGAGCTTGAATTTCATCAGCAATTTATTATTTTCTAAATTTGCAGGCTATGAAACCTGTTGGAAAATTAATTATTATCGGTGGAGCTGTTAATAAAGGCAGTTTTTCTGAAACCGATTACGATCAGAATGTTGAAAAAAATCTTAACTTTTTTGAAAGAGGAATCTTAAGAAAGATTATTACTGAATCTAAAAACAAAGAAAATTCTGTGATTGAGGTTGTGACTACGGCGTCGCAAATCCCTCAGATTGTTGGTGCCGAATATAAAAAAGCTTTCGAATTTTTGGGAGCTAAAAACGTCAATATTTTAGATATTCATAACCGTGAAGAAGCTAATTCTGATGCGATTGTTGCAAGAGCAAACGCTGCAGATGTTGTGATGTTTACGGGCGGAGATCAGCTAAGACTTACTTCTATTCTGGGCGGAACAAGATTTCACGATGTTATTTTGCTTAAATATATGGAGCAGGATTTTATCTATTCCGGAACTTCTGCAGGAGCAGCGGCAGCTTCTGAAAACATGATCTATCAGGGAAGCAGCTCTGAAGCATTGTTGAAAGGCGAAATTAAAACCACTCAAGGTTTAGGCTTGATCGATAATGTAATTGTTGATACCCATTTCGTACAGAGAGGAAGAATCGGAAGACTTTTCCAGGCGGTGGTAAACAACCCGAGAACTTTAGGAATCGGTTTGGGTGAAGACACCGGACTTTTCATTCATAATGATACAATGACGGCTGTAGGATCAGGTCTTGTAATTATCGTTGACGGAAGATTTATTAAAGACACCAATCTTACCAATATTAATTTAGGTGAGCCTATTTCTATCGATAATCTTACCGTTCACGTTATGTCGATGAACGATCATTATGATTTAACAACAAGAAAACTGACGATAGAAAACTCACAGTTTAACCCGATACCGCAAACGTAAAAAATAATCATTGATAATCGATGAATGATTAATGATTTTGATCTGTTATTAAAATCAAATATTTAGCATCAATTATCATCTATCAATCATCAATTATATTTTATGAAAATTATCATCCACGGAGGTTTTTTCTCTGAAAGCGATCAAAGCAATGAAGTGAAAGTTGCCAAACAAAATTCTTTAAAAAACATTGCAGAAAAAGCATATCAATATTTAGAAACCCATTCTGCAATTGATACGGTTGCTTATGCCGTTTATCTTTTGGAAGATGATGAGCTGTACAATGCAGGAATCGGTTCGCAGATTCAAAGTGATGGAATTATCAGAATGAGCGCTGCTTTGATGGATGGTGAAACCCAGAAAATGAGTGGTGTTATCAATATTCAGGAAGTAAAAAACCCGATTTTTGTAGCAAAAGAACTGATGAAAGAAGATGACCGGGTTTTAGGCGGAAACGGAGCAAAAATTTATGCCAATAACAACGGTTTTGAAAACTTTTCTACAGAAATTCCTCAAAGAAGAAAAGAATACGAAGCAAAACTGAATAACGGCGGAAAAGGCACTGTTGGCTGCGTTGCCATCGACAAAGACGGAAAATTAGCCGTTGCAACTTCTACCGGAGGAAAAGGCTTTGAAATTCCGGGAAGAATTTCAGATTCTGCAACGGTAGCCGGAAATTATGCCAATGAATTTTGCGCAGTAAGCTGCACCGGAGTGGGTGAAGACATTGTAAGCAACGCTACTTCAGCTAAAATTGTAACAAGAGTAACCGACGGAATGAGCCTGAAAGAAGCTTTTGACAAAACTTTTGCTGAGCTAAAAACTATCGATGGTTTTGCAGGAGCTATTGCGATAGATAAAAACGGAAATATCTACCATCAAGATTCTTATCCAACCATGGTTTTTGCAAGTTTTGACGGAAATCAGTTTGAAATCTTTAAATAATTTTAACATATTTTTATTATCCCTGAAAAATTTTTGGCACACATTTTACATAGTTATTAATAACAAAATTTTAATATTATAACATTTAAAAATCAGAAATCATGGGAAATAAGACAACAGGACTATTAGCTTTATTAGGATTAGGTGCTTTAGCATATTGGAAGTACAAAAAATCTACTCCGGAACAGCAGCAAGCTGTAAAAGACAAAATCAACAATGCAAAAGATAATTTGAACAAATGGGGAAATGATTTGAAAGATAAGGCAAATGAAGTGGCTTCCCAGGCTCAAAGCAAATTTGACGATGCAAGATCTAAAGTGGAAGATACAGCTTCTAAGATTTAAAAATTCATTTTAACATTCATATAAAAAAGTCATCATTACGATGACTTTTTTTGTGCTGAAAGGGCATAAACCATAGGTATTTTGTTGCCAAATTTTTCCGTTCTCCATTTTCYTTTTTCAAACTCTTTGATATGTTTAAAGCAAGGATAAGGCGACCAGTCAAACTCCTGAAACTGCTTTATTGCCAAATTTTTATTGATTAAATTCTGCATTACTTCGGATAACGAATGGTTCCACATTACATAATCCTGAACGATTTCGGCAGAAAAATCGGCATAAGTTCCTTCGTAGGTTTCTACAATTGGCTTTTCATTAAAATAATTATACGCAACATCTTTAAAATCATCATCAAACATCCAGACTACAGGATGAAATTCTGCCATGATAAATTTCCCGTCCGGTTTTAAAAAATGATCAATCACACTTGCCCATTTTTCAAGATCCGGAAGCCAGCCAATTGTACCGTAACTCGTAAACACCATATCAAATTTTTCGTTTAAAATATTAGGCAAATCATACACATCAGAGCAGATAAATTCTGTATCGGTATTACATTTTTCAGCTAAATCTTTTGCTGTTTGAATTGCTTTATCTGAAAGATCAATTCCTGTAACTTTTGCTCCCATTCGCGAAAGCGAAATAGAATCCTGCCCAAAATGACATTGCAGGTGCAGAATAGTTTTATCTTTTACGTCTCCTAAAAGCCCAAGTTCTATTGAGTTTAAAGAAGTTCTTCCTTGCAAAAATTCATCAACAAAATAAAAATCAGATTTCAGATGAGGATCTACTTTCGCATTCCATGATTTTCGGTTGATGTCTAAATAATTTTCCATTGAGCTTTTTATTTACTGTAAATATAATTTTTTTTGAAATATGATGGTTTTACGGTTTTCCGTAAAAAATAATGAAGATAGCACTGTAGTTTTGAGCAAAATTAACATGCAAAATATCTTGTTAATAAAAGAAAAAACCAACACTATAAACATCAACCATGAGTAAAAATTCTTCTTTAGGAGCATCAGATCTTTTTTTAGGCGTGCTCGCAATATTATTAATCAGCGTAAGCTTTTACCAGACCTGGATCGGTTTAGAGCAAATTTTCGGCAATGCATCGTTTGTAATCGCACTCGTGCTTTCTAATCGCACTCGTGCTTTC
>NZ_JBFRGA010000119.1:0-10755 GCF_052115105.1 Chryseobacterium sp. 2TAF14 | reverse complement strand
CCAGATAAACGGAATTATCATAAGAAAAAGGTCTTGGGATAATAGAATTGGTTTCTAAAGGTACATTCGGATTTTCGAATACATCTTTATCCGCATTCATCCACGGAACATTTTCAAAACGGATATCCTGACCAATTACCTGCTCAGGCGACTTAAGATACAAAGCATTTATCTGGAGCGGAAATATATTTGGCATGCTTATTTGCTGGGTTCTTCTAACTGCTTAAAGATATCGTCGGTTAATCCTAAAGTCATCATTTTTTTCACAACTTCACGGTTTGTATTCCAGATAGAAAAACTGATTGAGTTAATAGACATTGTCTTAAATTCTGAAAAGAATGCCGTGCTGTCAATTGTAATTGATAAAGCATATTCCCATTTTGATTTCTCAGCATCAGCCGTTATGATTTTTCCTGCACTATCACATTCTTTATTTTCATCTGCTTCTTTTGTATAGTATGTTTTTTTGTATAAATATGCCGTTTTTAAATAAAACTTAATATTATTGATGTTAAAGCTGCTGCCTTTACTCTTATTTTCATCCAACTGTGCTTCAATTTTATCTGTAGCTTCCTTAGAATCTGCGGAACCTGCACCAAATATTTTATCAAAATCGCTTTTTAGTTCAGTAAATGTTACAGAATCTTCTGATGATGGAAGCTTAGTCGGAATAAGCAGGTATTCTTTGACGGTAACATCTTTATTGTCTGAAGTCTTAATTTTATTGCTTTGAATAATTAAAGCAAGCTCTCTTTTTAAAAATTTTAAAGACACCCCTAATTGAAATTGATCCATAATGTAATTTTTTTAATTTCCTACTCATATGGCTTTTCGGAATGCGCCCCGTTTGTAATGGTTTCTGGTCTCCATGATTATAGTTTTTGTATGATACAATAAATTAATATTATTATTGTGAAATATACTTAAAAAATTAAAAAAGCGCATAAAAAAAGAACACATATACGCAATATTTAATATTTAGTTTAATAACCAAATTTATAGGAAATTAATGGAAATGATTTCAGTATAACTACTTGTTTTCATAGTAAAGCTCTCTGTAGTGTTAAAATAAAATGATAAAGCCAGCCCGGATTTTATATTTAAAACAAAAAAAACCACAATCAGAAAACTTTTGCTTTCTGACTGTGGTTTTTTGTAACATTAAACTTTTGTAAACGTTATAATTTACAGGAATACTTTTTCAGCCTTAATTTTTTTAGAATATTTATCAGGCAAACGCGCATGGTTGCTCTCTTTCTATAATTACTTTTCGTAATCTTGTAATGTACATTCTTATAAAACAACCCGGTTTAATATCATAAATAGGTTTGTCTTCTATTCTCACCGACATTGTACTTCCCGATTTGTCGAAATTATAAATAACAATCTGTTGTTTAGGATGAATTTTTTTAAAATTCACAATCATTTTCACCTGTTCTCCAATGATGTGGATGAGCCTGTTTCTATCGTCTAATTCAAGCTTACCGGAATTATCGATCTCATATTCGTGCGGATCGAGCCTGATTGCATATTCGGTTTCATCATTTACAATTTCGTCCCTGAGATTAGCTAACCTGCCATCAGGAATAAACATTGTATCTGGTCTTTCCTCTTCAGATTTAAAGTTTTTGCTGGCTTTTACAGATCCTTCGACTGTTAATTTATCTTCCTTATTTGATACTCTCCCCATTCCGAAAAAAGTAGTGCCACAGTGGAAGTTTAACCCGTCAAAATTATTGTAAATAGAGCCGTATTTGTAATATTCATTTTGTTTACCGGAAACAAATCTTTCATACGTATTGTCAATTATACCAGAATCATTTCCGTAATAGCCGTCTGCAATTACCAGACCTGATCCTGTATTTACAGTAAAATCTAAATTGAGCTGTAGCCCAAACTGCGCTATATAATTCCATTGCTGAATGTTTGTTGTGGTAAAATCTGCATCGGTCCAGAATTTATACCATTTTGCCCATTTTCCGTCAATTCCTTTCCTGATTTTCAGCATAGGAATACCGGAACCGTTGCTCCCGCTCTGATTGGCAAATGCTAATTGATAAGACGAGTCTCCGCCGGAAGCAGCAGTACCGTCCCAAGGCGAGAAGGTCATTATCCCTGCATAATTTCCGGAGGCTCCTAAACCGGCATTTGTAGAAGTGGCAAAATCAAACCTGACCCTTTTCGGGGTAGAATTTGGAGCAATATCGTCCGGATTTCTCGATCCGTCTCTTGATGTTACAAAAAAGTTGGTAACTTTTACCGAATTATTTCCGCTAATGCTTAATTGTTGCCCTCCTTCACCTTCCGGAAGAGTGCTTAATTCGATCTGACTTTTGTTCACCGCATGCGTTCCCAGTGTTCCGTTCGGAATAACCGGACTTTGCAGAAAAGTATTGGTATTTGTAAAAGTCTGAGCCCCATTGAGTGTGGCATAATTGCTCAACTGGCTGTTTAAAACAGACTGCGTAATATAATTTGCCGGGTTGAAATTTCCTGTATGATAAATTTCTTTCCAGCTCGACCAGCCTGAATTCCCTGAACCTGTTGCAGTTCCGCGGAATTTGATTGATTTTCCGGTTCTCTCTATTGTAAGCTGCTGTCTTCCGTCTGAAGAGTTTAAATTTAAAGTAGTGGTATAACTAAAGCCGGATGTAGGGCCTTCCTGTCGGTAAATTCCCGATTCTGAAACTTCCTCTAAAACAGCTCCGCTTCTTAAATTTTTAAAAGGATTATGATTTCCTTCATGCAAAATCATCCACGACTGAGATCCGTCGGCATTTTCTATCCTGGGATCCAACCCGTTGGTTCCTCTGTTAATATAAACTCCGCCACCCGATTTTTTATAGATCTTACCTCCTTCAAAGAAGTTGACTCCGGAATTATCAATATTAAAATTAATATTTCTATCTAAATAAACTCCATTTACATTAAATGTATAAATACTGCCAACTGAAGGATAATTAAAATGCACATTGGTAGTAGTTTGAAGCGATAAACTTGGTAAAGATGAATTTCCCAGGTACAAAATATCTCCCTGAGGATTGAATATCTGATTTCCATTTAAATTATCTGAACTCAACAATCCTATATTTCCGCTTAAAGCCCCATTCTGAGAATATCTGAGATACGCTCCATTGTTTTGATTTCCCGGAACCCTTAAAAGAATTTGATCGCCATTCGCACCATCCCACGATGTAGATAATAATTTTTTCTGGGTATAAGAATCTCCTACAGTAATTAGATCAGATACAGCTCCATTAAAATGAATGGTTTCATTCTTAACATAAAATGCTTCTCTTATTCTGGAAAACACAGAGCTGTTTACTTCATAAACTTCAGCAAAAGCCAGATAAAATTCTACAGCAGCATCAGCACCGTGTACATATACATGACCTCCACTGCTAAAACCAGTTCCGGTTCCGCACATCACTGCTCTCACATAGGTTTCCCATTTTCCGGTTCCGGCTCTTGATGTTAACCAATTAATAGAAGCATTATCTCCCATGTAGTTTTCAGCATTATTAAATGAATATCCTACAGGAAGTTTAGCCATAAACTTTTGAATAAACACAGCATTAGACCGGGCATTAAATCCTAATATAAAACCGCCTAAACTCGGGGCTGCACCATTGCCGTTATAATTAAACCTCAACTGCATTCCTGATCTGTTCGGAAGATTAGAAGCTGCTTCTCTGGTCATGGTTACTGTGCCGTTGCCCAAGTTATTATAAACTCCTATCCCATTAGTTCCATATCTGAATTCTTCGTCTCCATATAAAGGATAAGCTCCCTGCAATGCAAGGTTAAGTAAAGAGATTGGCCCCATCTGCGGATTAACCACCGATGATCTGTCCCATCCGGAATATAGCGTATTTTGAAAACCTACGGTTTTGGTAGAGTCTATTTTTTGGGCAGTATTGATGGTGAGATAATTACCTAACTGAGAATTTAAAGCAGCTTGTGATAAGTAAGTTGCGTTATCTACAGAACCATCCGCCTTTAAAAATTGGGCGGCTGTGCCGCCCATCACTCTATAACCTTTCGAGGTGTTATAATATGAGTATTTTATATCCATCTTAAATATCTTTACGGGTTACTGTTATCGATACAGTATTAGGTAAAGCAGAATCAAATTCAATATCTATTTTATTCGGATCGGTCAATTTTACCCTGCCTTCTATTTTGTAGAATGTTACCGTATCATACATGGCAACATCCACATTTCTGGTTCCTAAATTGTGAGCTACGGTAGAAGTTCCGGAAATTGCAGTCGTGTAAGATCTTAAAGTATTGCTTCCTGCAGTTACTCTACCTTTGGCATCAACTGTTACCTGATCGTAAGTTCCGGCAGCTACTCCTGTTGCAGCTAATGTTAACGCCGAAGAAACGTTTGCCGAACCGTCAAAAGTTGCTGACCAGGTTGCATCACCCGAAGCAGCAATTGTTCTTGCCGTCGTCAGCTTTGCAGCCGATCCGGTTGTATTAATTGATGCAGTACCTGTTAATAATGTCGCCGGAACAGCAGTAATAGGAATTGCTACGTTTCCTGAACCGTCAATTGATTGAGCCGTTGCAGTAACTCCTGAAAGCGTAATCGTACGCGCTGCAGCCCATTTTGTAGCAGAAAGAACGTTTTTCGCGGCATCTGCAGTATTATCTACATTACTTAAACCAACGTGCGTTTTATTTAAAACTACAACACCCGTTAAACCATTGACAGAATCTACAGCTCCGGAAGTAATATAAACGAACGTTGTTCCGGTCCATCGATACGTTTTGTTGGTATCAAGAGATACATAAATTTTCCCTGTTTCTCCTGTGATAAGAGTAGTAAATGCTGCTTCTTTATAAAACTTTCCGTCAGCAGTTCTGTAATATCCTTCTAAAACATCATCCACGTAAGATGGTAATTGAGATGCAGGAACCAATCCTGATGCATCAAGAACAGCCACTCCGTTTGCCGCTCCTTTTTGCGATAACGGTATATAATTAGCCAAATCTGTTGAAGTTGGTAAAGTTCCTTTAGTCACCGTTATTCCGTTTGCTGTCTGAGTAACTCCTGTAATTACGTTTCCTGTACCTGAAACAGTGACCGGTAAAGAAAATGAGGTTCCGGTTAACGTTAAACCATTACCAGCGGTGTAAGTTGTATCTGTAGAAACTAATGTGATCGTACTTCCGGTTTGATTGATTGTCATGTTGGAACCTGCTGCAAGAGTAAGATCGCCGGATACAAAAGAACCGGATGCACCACCTTTTAAACGGGTAATTGTATCTGGTGTTGTAAATGATCGGTTTGCCGACAAATCATAACTTGTACCGTTAATGGTTAAAGTTCTTGTTTTGGGCACATAATCTAACGGATCAAAATTTCCATCATGCCAAAAAGAATTGACAGATCTTGTACCGCCGCCTGCGGTTAAAATCTCATTGTCTGTTTTTCCTTCTATTTTGTATCCTACCGAGCTTTGATAATAAGCGTATTTAATGTCCATAATTATATTTTTTTGATTGTTAACTGAATTATATTTGGGGGTATTGAATCAAACAGCACTTCAATATTATTGGAGTCTATTCTTCTTACTTTAAGAGGTACTGTAAACATGGTGACGGTGTCGTATGCATCAATTACAAAGCTGAATGTATCAAGATCGTGCTGTATCTGTGAGTCTCCTCTTACCCTCTCTTCATATTTAATCTTTTCAGAACTGGCTGTTTTTTCGATTTTTTTAATTTTATCATAAACCAGATCATTAAACTGATTTTGATAAGATACCGCACCCCAGTCTGAATAGATCCCGACAAGGTTGATTTTATCATCAGAACTGCTTGCAACAGCGCTTTTCAGCCATTCTATCTGCTCCCTGTTTTCTTTGATATAGTCTACAATTTTCTGAAGCTCATCAAGTTTGATATCATCAGAGAGCAGCATTTTGTTGATTTTCGCAATCTGCTCAAGCATATCATCATCTTTTGCCTGAATTACATTTACAATTTCCGTGATCTGCTCTTTTGTATAGACATTTCCGGTTTCTTCAGTTCCGTCTATTGTAGCTGCTAATCTTATTTTTAATTTTTCTTTCCATTCTTCTACATTGGCATCGGTAAGATTAGACGCATTCAGTTTTGCCAGTACCAGATGATGCGCATTTTCATTTTCCAGATGATTTGTAAAAGCTGTCGTAGATAGCGTTGTTTGAAAAGCTTCGTTAAGACCTGTCACCTCATTCATCCCGATTTTATCATCTAGATGGCGGAATGAAGAAAAGGTTTGCCGAAATTGATATTCTGTGGGCATATCACCCTTTTCAAACCAGCTAAATATTGTTGTTAATGGTACTATCATAATTATTTAGGTTTGCATTTTTTTATCATCTGTTCATTATTTTGATTTAATTATTTATCTGAAATTCCACTCGTTTAAATTCACCAAAAAGTGACTTTAAAAACCCTTAATTTTCATTCATCTTTATAAAAGATTTAGAGCCTGTTTAAAAATTAATAAATATGAGTTTCATGATTGGTTTTTCGCAAAGGCGCAAAATTGTTTAAACTATAATACGCTTTAAGGCGCAAGGATTTTATCTTCGATAAAATTGATCATCAGCATTATAAAAGAAAATCATTGATATTCTCCTTGCGTCTTAAAAACAGAGAACTTTTATCATATCTTGCATCTTTGCGTTTTCCAATAAATTTAAACAGGCTATTAGAAAATATAAAAAAGCTATTTTGCAAAAAACAAGTCGGCTTCGGCTTTTCTTCTCCGGATTAAACCGTTTAAAATTTTTCCACCGGCAGTAATATATCTTGAGGTAAACCAGTCTTTGATGGTTTCGGAGTTTGCTTTTTTATTGATTAAAGAAAATAAAGTGTCAGATCCTCCTGTATTGTACGTATGCGAAACAAGAGCATCAAATTGGTTTTGCGTAAGCTGAATCCTGATTTTATTTTTTACAATTTTTTCATACGTCGGTAAAACAGCCGAAAACAGCTCTGCTCCTCTTTCTTTGCTAATGGAAGGATCTTTCAGCGTAACTTTTTTACCACCCGGATAATAGGTATTTCCGTAGCCGATCGTAGCAATTCCTGCAGAATCCAGATAAGGTTTGGAACTGAAGCCTTCAAACGATAAGATTAAATCGATTCCTTTTTGTGATGTTTTCATTTTTTAAAATATTTATATGCGAAAAAGATGAATATTAAAAAGGTCAAAACGATGGTAACGACAATCCAGGTTCCTGCCTGTAATCCGTTGGCTTTTATTTTTTTTGTCTCTTCAGAAACGGCAGATTCAGCTTCTTTTGTTTTTTCTTTTGAAACAGTATTCTGAGCCAGTTCCTGGATAATTTTTGTGAACTCTTCTTTCCTTACCTCAGATTTTTTATGATCGGTCTTTTTATAATGATTATTGATGGAATATTCTGCATTTCCCGTAATAGAAATGCTTTGTAAAGTATCTTTTCCGACAATATTGTGATAAACAAAAGGATTGGATGAATCTGATTTCCCATTGATCAATACTTCTCCCGCAGTTTCATTCTGCTTTTCATTCAGCAATGTTTCCAGAGACAGATTTTGAGCAGATTTCGAGTCTTGCATATGTACAKAATCAGCTTTTATTTTTTCCGTTTCTTTTTTATTTTCTTTAAAGTCGGTTGTAATTTTATGTTTACTCCGACAGCACAATATAAGGCCGCTGAATATTATCCAGCTATGGAAACGTCTTGTAAAGGCTTTATCCATATTATTTTTAAAATTGGAAGCCAAAATAATAAGCCCTGAAAATGTTTCTATACGCTGCAGCAGATAAGAAACTTCCTGGTTGGCATATTTATCGTGAGCGTCTCTTACTGAGGTACGTTTTCCGAAAATAGCATCGGCTTCATCAAAAAATAAAATCCAGTTTTTATTTTCTGCTTTGTCAAATAATTTTGCCAATTGCTTTTCGGTTTCCCCAATGTATTTTGAGACCAGCATAGAAACATCTACCCTGAAAACAGGACGCTTCGTATATTTTCCTAAAAGGCTTGCTGCAAGCGTTTTTCCGGTTCCGGGTTCTCCGTAAAACAAGACCCTGAAACCAGGTTTAAGTTTTTTCTGCATATCCCAGTCTTCCATAAGAATATGGCTGCTGTTGTACCAGTCTTCAATGCTTTGAAGCTCGTTTAAAGTGATCGGAGGAAGTATAAGATCACTCCACGACCGCTGCGTTTGTAATAATTCGGCAGGAAAATCATTGCTCATTTTAGGTAATAATTCAACCCCGAAAATGATCATGTTAAAAGCTTCCTGGTGAACGGTTATTGAACCATTTGCTAGTGTATTTTCATGGGCTGAATTTGAAAAAACAATAAGTTCTTCTTTAACCAAAACCGACTTGGGACTAAAATAATCTAATGCCTTCAATCGCTCCGAAATGCTTTCTCCGCCCAAAATATACTGAACAGTCTGAATGGTAGGGTAAAAAAGCCTTCCGTTATCATTAGTTACACAAAAATCAAACAGCGCACTCTGCGGAAACTCTAAATAAATACGCTTCAGCAACGAAGGATCTAATCTTGGCAACAAAGCCATCAAAAGAATAACAATTTCCGGATGATCAAGCTTTTTTTCGGAAATATAATCTCCCAGTTTGAAGCCTTCATGGTCATTAGTTTTAAATTCTGGTGCTTCTGTGCTGAAATCTTCTGAAGGATTGTTGATACGCCATGTAATAACCTCTTCTAAGTGAGTAAATAATTTTTGTATCTGGTTTGGTTGCATTGGTTTTTAGTTTTTTTTATTTTTAAAATTCAAAAATTTACTCTTTTTTGCTGCGCAAATTAATCCTGTTTAATAGTGTTAATTTTTTTAAAATATGTATTGATTTGTTACTAAGCTAAACGTAGCTGATATTTAGAAAGTCTTACCCAGCTGCCGAAACAATTGTTTTCTGAAAGTCTTTCCCTGTCTGGAATTCCTACTTTTTAAAGAATCATCTTCCGTTTTCACGGAGCTGTAATCTACTCTTGAAAAAAATAAAAGAAAAATCTTTCATTCTGTTTCCCGGAAGAAATTCTAATGATCGCGCATCAGAAAATTCCGGTATTTCAAGGGCAAAAGGGTTCCCGCTTCAGAGCATCTTACCCGATCGGGCTAAATAAAGTGTCATTCATCTTTAAGATGTTTCTACTTTATTCTCTGTTTAATTTTAATAAACCCAACCGAAAGCTGCTCACCTATGATTTTCAATAGCTTTGCAACATCTCATTTTTCATTTTTTTTAATTTACTTTTAATTTTATATCTGGTGTGTGATTGGTTTATTTAGAAAAAGTTTTTATTTTTAAGAACCTGTCTAAAAATTAATAAATATGAAATTTCATGATTGGTTTTTCGCAAAGGCGCAAAATCGTTTAAATCTAGTACGCTTTAAGGCGCAAGGATTTTATCTTCGATAAAATTGATCATCAGCATTATAAAGAAAATCTTTGATTTTCTCCTTGCGACTAAAAACAGAGAACTTTTATCAAATTTTGCGTCTTTGCGTTTTTCCAATACATTTAAAAAGGCTCTAAATATTGATTTATTTTTCACTAAAAAATTACCTCAACCGAAAAGTTGTTCGCATAGGAAAGCCTTACCCAACTGCCGAAGCAATTGTTTTTTTGAAAGTCTTTCTCTGACCGGAGTTCCTACTTTTTAGAATCAATCAACCGTTTTCACGGCATTGTTTTCAGCTCCTGAAAGCAATAACGGTTTGACAACCATTATTTTTTTCCCGGATGAGATTTTCATGTTTTCACATCAAAAAATTCCGGTATTTCAGGGGCAAAAGGATTCCCTTTAAGGATCACCTTACCCGATTGAGGCAGTGTTTTTTAGTTTATAATATAGTTGATCAAATCCTGCTCGTCCCGCGATCCTAAAATGATCTTGATATTCACAGGATTCGACGTTAATATGGTTCCGTTTACATCAATTTCCAAAAACATCTGAATGAGAGAAAATGGTTTTCTGTGAAAAAGTGAATGTTTAAACGAGCCGGGTCTGCTGAACGTTCCCGACGGGTAAAACTCTCTGTAATCTGAGCTGGGTCTGAAATAGTTGATCGGATTAATATCCAAAACCATTTCATTTGCTGTAACGGCGTATTCTGACTGTCTTCCCCAAGATTCTGCATCACCGGGAAGTTCCTTATAAAAACCAGGTTCTTTTACACGACCGCTGTTTAGTCTTTTCCTCTGCTTATAACGTTTGATGATAATTTTAGGCTGATATTTTTCAATATCCAATTCCTTTGATAATTTCACATGTAAACATTTATAACCCACATTGCGGCTTAAAACATGTGTATAGTCTTTTATTTTTTGCGGACTGCTTTCTTCTTTATCTTCAATATTCAGGTGTCCTCTGGTTGCTGCACCGAAATCATCGGCTACATAAAAATGATAGTATTTGTTCTCAATTCCTGTTGCTTTTACATCCAGTCCGAAATTAAATTCATTTAAGTGAACATAATTATCGATGARACGCCCGAATTGGTTTTCTGTAGGATACTTACCTGTTTCAAAGTAGGTCTTCAGCTCCTTTCTTTGCGTTAATGTATTTCTTTCTTCCATGATGTTTGATGTTTTTTTTTGCTTACCTTCTAAGTATAATTGATTTCCGGAGCTCTTTTTTATTTATTATTTAAAGTTCAAAATTCAGCTTTTTTTTGCTATTATAAAAGTTTTTCGGCTTGGTTATCCTGTAGTTGCAGCAGGTGTTATTT
>NZ_JBFRGA010000118.1:0-12020 GCF_052115105.1 Chryseobacterium sp. 2TAF14 | reverse complement strand
AATCACTAATCACTAATCACTAATCACTAATCACTAATCACTAATCACCAATCCCTAATCCCTGATTGCTGTGTCGCTCCTCCGGAGCTTAAAGGTTTAACGGTGATTATATGAATTGCTACAAAGGTTATACTCCTCCGGAGTATTTTTTTGATCATTACACGTGAGATTATCCGTAGAATGGCTTAAAAATCGTGTTTGAAAAGCTTGCTTATTATTTACTCATTCATTACTTTTTATGAATCTTAGCTTTTAAGTTTTAGAGTTTTAATCTTCCATCATCCAACTTCATCTTTAATTTCAATTTTCAAAGTTCAATTAAAATAGACTATTAATAGATTCAACAACCGGAATCAAAGGTGGGTTTTTTAATTATAGAGATACTTTTTAGCCCGGATAGAAGCGGTTACCCCGGAACTTGCGTGGGAGAAGTTGGAGGGCTATAGAGGATGGAAAAGAATGGCGTGAGGAGTAGTAGCGGATAGCCGGAATTAGCTCCTGAAAAAGAAATATAAAATTGAAAGGATTGAAAAAGAATCAGTTAAATGAGTGAGTACAAAAGCCAATAGATAATCTATTGGCTTTGTAAATTTTATGCTACAAAAATCGTGCTAATGATGATTTTTCCAAAAAAAAATATTAAATTCGTAGATGTTAAGTTAACATACACAAAGTAGAATATGCTAAAACAACATTTACAACTTAAATTAGGACAGAAACTTGCTCCTCAGCAAATTCAGCTGATGAAGTTGATTCAGCTTCATACTTTGGAGTTTGAGGAAGAACTGGAAAGGGAGCTCGAAGAAAATCCGGCTTTAGAAGTAGTTAAGGAAGAGTCTAAAGAAGATGAGTACGCTACTTTGGAGGATAGCTATGAAAGTGAAGGTACAGACAGTATTGAAACAGATTTTGATGTCAATGAGTATCTGTATGATGATGAACCAAGTTACAAAACGGCTTCAAGCAATTATTCTGCCGATGATGAAGATTTTGATAATGAAAGCCTTTTAACCGAAGGACAGTCGCTGTATGACTATCTAATGGAGCAAATAAACCTTGTAAACATCAGCGATGAAGATCTGAAAATTGCTGAATATATTATTGGTAATCTGGATACCGACGGATATTTGAGAAGAGAAATAAAAGCAATTGTTGATGATCTGGCTTTTTCACAGGGAATTTATACAACCAAAGAGAAAGTTGAAGATATACTTGAAAATTATATTCAGAAATTAGATCCATCCGGAGTTGGAGCAAGAGGATTACAGGAGTGTCTTCTGCTTCAGATTGAAAAAAAGATAAGCTCTGATAAAGCGGTTTCTCTGGCTGCCAATATTTTGAGGTTCCAGTTTGATGCGCTTACAAATAAGCACTACAATAAGATTATTCAGAAATACGATATTGAAGAAGAAGATCTGAAGGATGCTTTAGAGGAAATTTCAAAATTATCTCCGAAGGTTGGAGGGAATTTTGACACGCAAACAATTACGATCAATCAGGAGATTATTCCGGATTTTGTGATACAGGTAAAAGACGGGCAGATAATTCCGATGCTTAACAGTAAGAATGCCCCTACTTTAAGGGTTTCTGAAGAGTATAAGGATATTTTGACTACCTATTCTCACGATAAAAAATCATCTGAACATAAACAGGCTGCGTTATTTATCAAACAAAAATTAGATGCGGCAAAATGGTACATTGATGCTATCAATCAGCGTCAGAATACTTTGCTCCAGACGATTAATGCAATTGTAAAGTTTCAGCATAATTATTTTATCACAGGTGATGAGAAGTCATTAAAACCGATGATTTTGAAAGATATTGCCGATATTACAGGTTTTGATATCTCTACAATTTCAAGGGTTGTAAAAAGTAAATACGCAGATACGCCAAACGGAATTCTTTACCTTAAAGATTTGTTTTCCGACAGCTTAACTAATGACGATGGCGAAGAAGTTTCGACAAAAGAAATCAAAAATCATCTTCAGGAAGTAATCAGCAAAGAAAATAAGAGAAAACCTTTAACGGATGATGCTTTGGTTGTAATTTTAAAAGAGCAGGGATACAATATTGCAAGAAGAACGATTGCAAAGTACCGTGAACAGCTTAATATTCCGGTTGCGAGACTTCGAAAAGAACTTTAAAATAGAAAAAAGCATTTCAAAATCTGAAATGCTTTTTTTTATGCTGAATATTTAATGATATTTTAATTTTCCTGAGATTCTATTTCTTTTAGCTGGCTTAAATTTTTGTCGAGCCTGCTCATGATAATTCCATACACCAAACGATAATACACCCAAATCAGGATCACGCACAAAATTGTACTCACTATAATTCCGACAATGAATCCTGTAAAAGTAGAACTGTTGATTTCTATATTTTGAACATTTAAAATATAAAAAGTAAACCCAATTAATGCACTTATCAAAAGTATTAACAACCCGATATTCGTTAAAATAAAAGCATTAACCGTCTTTTTGAAGGTAATTATTCTGATGATAAACAGCTTAAGATCTTCTTCAATTTTAATTTTACGGTAATTTTGATAAAATTTAAGCACAAAGAATCCTGTAACTACAAGACTTAGAATTTTTATAATCAAATAAATATTATCAAGCTTACTAACAAGCTGGCTGCTTCTGTGAACACCCATTTTCTCCAAAATACTCATAAAGCTGTCAGATTCATTATTTTGAATAAGGTAAAATATTCCTAAAACACTGAAAAATAAAAACTCTGCCACGCTGATCCAAAAAATATACTTCATGTAATTGCGTGATTTTTTATTGAGCATTTTCAGAATCTCATTATTGTCGTATTTCGGTTGTACAGGCTGTTCTTGCCAGGTTTTCTTAAAGCTGTCTAAATCAAATTCAGGCATGTTTTTCCATTTTTTCTTTAAGGATTTTCTTTAATCTGTTCATTTTCACACGTGCATTTACTTCCGTAATACCCAGGTTTTCAGCAATATCTTTATAAGGCAGATCGTCGAGATACATCATTACAATTGCCCTTTCTACATTCGGAAGGGTTTTTATTACCGTGTAAAGAAGTGAAATTTGCTGCTGTTTGTCATCATCATCTTCAACGAAATCTCTGTGATTGATGTCTAGCTCGTTAGTCTGTAAACTTTTACTTTTTTTTCTGAAAAGAGTAATGGCGGTGTTGAGCGCAACACGATACATCCAGGTAGAAATTTTTGAATTTCCTTTGAAAGAATCATAGCTCCGCCAAAGCTGTAAAACAATTTCCTGGAAAAGATCTTCCTCGTCTTCCAGCGAATTGGTGTACAGACGCGATACCTTAATAATCAATCCCTGATTATCTTTTACAAGCTGTGCAAACTCTTTCTCTTTAGAAATCAAAATAAATGTATAACTGCACGAAGATAATAATTATTAGTCAATTGTGAATTTTACTTTGTAAGTCAAATGTGAATTTTATTTTTAAATTTAATTGTAAAGTTTAAAAAATTGACAACGAAGCGAATTGACTATTCACAATTCAGTTTTTATCTACTGCAATTTCCTATCTTTGCAGCCACGAGAAAATCGGCTTGTTGATTCTTATTTCGGTAAGGGTAGGAAAGTCCGGACACCACAGAGCAGCAAAGCGGATAACATCCGTCATCCGTGAGGATAGGACAAGTGCAACAGAAAGCAGGTACAGTTCGGCTGTAGTGAAACCAGGTAAACTCTTTGCGGTGCAATGATAAGTATATCGGTTCTTTTCAGCAATGAAAATAGGGGCGGCTCGTCCTGAAAGCCGAGGGGTAATCAGCTCAAGTTTTGCAGCAATGTAAAACGTAGATAAATAACAGGCATCCCGTTTTTTCGGGATACAAAATCCGGCTTATAGATTTTCTCGTTTTTTATAAATAAATTGCCACGAATTCACGAATTCAATTTATACTTAAATATTCGTGCATTCGTGGCAATTAAATAATCACTCACTTTCCAATTGTTTTTTAGCCTCATCCAAACCTTTTTTATCTTCCTCAGAAAGCTCAGGGAATTTCAGATCCATTTTTTCTAAAGTATCAATTATAATCTGTATTGCAGAAAGTCTTGCAAACCATTTATTATCTGCAGGAATTACGTACCAAGGTGCTTCATCTTTTGATGTTTCATTAATGGCAGTTTCGTAGCATTCCATATATTTTTCAAACAAAGCTCTTTCGGGTAAATCTGCTGCTGAGAATTTCCAGTTTTTTTCCTGCTCGTTAATACGGTCAAGTAATCTCTTCTTTTGCTCATCTTTAGAAACATTCAGGAATATTTTAATAATTGTAGTTCCGTTTTGGGAAAGATGTTTTTCAAAATTCCTGATGCTTTCGTAGCGGTTTTCCCAAAATTTTTTGTCGAAATCTTCTATCGAATTCCAGGTTTTTTCGTTTAAATTATATTCAGGATGTACTTTGCAGACCAAAACACTTTCATAATGCGAACGGTTGAAAATTCCGATCATTCCTTTCTGGGGTAAAGCTAAATAGTGTCTCCACAAAAAGTCGTGCGAATACTCTTTAGAACTCGGCGTTTTGAAACTTGTCACATTACAACCTTGAGGATTTACCCCTCCGAAAACATGTTCTATTAAACTGTCTTTTCCGGCTGCATCCATCGCTTGCAGAATGACTAAAAGAGATTTGCTTCCGTCGGCATAAAGTTTTTCCTGAAGTTGTCTCAGTATTTCTTTTTCCTGATTTAATAATTGTACACCTTCATCTTTGGTGAGTTTTCCTTTATATTCTGTTGAAGATTTTTTTATAGAAAATTTTCCTTTAACTAAAAAGTCGTCTGAGAAATTAGTATTCATGTTTTTTATAAGATTCAATGATTTAATGACTTAATTTTATAATTAAATTTCAATAGATAAATTGTGATGAGATTTCAATATATCTTAACTTTCTAACATCTAACATCTAACATCTAACATCTAACATCTAACATCTAACATCTAACATCTAACATCTATCAACATAAATATAACAAAAAAACCGCCTCAATTGAGACGGTTTTAAAATTTTTTAAGTAAAAATTATTTTTTAGAAGCTGTTTTTGCAGCCATTTTAGCAGCTTTTTTCTCAGCTTTAGCTTTAGCTTTTTGTTCTGCAGCAGTTAATGGTTTTGGTTCTGGTGCATTAGGAGTTACTTCTCCTTTAATATAAATTACACTTCTGCTGTTTACAGGGTCATTAGAAAATACCTCGATCATCTTATTGAATGGAGAAACGGTAGCAGTGTTATATCCAACTTTAATTTTTGCTGATTTTCCTGGTGCAATAGGAGCCTGGCTAAATTCTGGCGTAGTACATCCGCAAGATGGCTTTACGTTTGAAATAATAAGAGGCTTATCTCCTGTATTGGTTACTGTAAAAAATCTTGTACCATCAGAATTTGGTTTAATTTGACCGTATTCGTAAGTCGTTTTGTCAAAAGTAATGGTTTGTGCAGATGCTAATGCAAATGTTCCGAATAATGCAATTCCTGCTAATAAGTTTTTCATATTCTTGAAAGTTAATATGTTTGTTAGATAAATTTTGAGAAACAAAGTTAAAAATTATTTTAATTAGTGCTTACATTTTTTTACTTTAAACTATTTTTGCAAATTATAAGTTAAARAAACCAGAATTTATGCAGATTTCAGAAAAGTATAATCCACAGGAAACAGAACAGAAATGGTACAATTACTGGCTGGAAAACAAATATTTCCATTCAGAGCCCAACGAAAAGCCGCCTTATACGATTGTAATTCCTCCGCCAAACGTCACAGGAATCCTTCATATGGGGCATATGTTGAATAATACCATTCAGGATGTCTTGGTTCGTCGTGCAAGAATGCRGGGCTTCAATGCTTGTTGGGTTCCGGGAACAGACCACGCTTCAATTGCTACTGAAGCGAAGGTTGTTGCTAAACTGAAGTCTGAAGGAATCAATAAATCTGATATTACCAGAGAAGAATTTCTAAAACACGCTTGGGAATGGACTGACAAATACGGCGGAACAATTCTTGAACAACTGAAAAAATTAGGTTGCTCTTGCGATTGGGACAGAACCAGTTTCACCATGGAACCTAAACTTTCTCAACAGGTGATCAAATCTTTTGTTGATTTATATAATAAAGGATTGATTTATCGTGGCTACAGAATGGTAAACTGGGATCCGGAAGCAAAAACCAATATTTCTGACGAAGAAGTAATCTTTAAAGAGCAAAACGGAAAACTATATTTTCTAAAATATAAAATTGAAGGTTCAGAAGAGTTCCTTTCGGTGGCAACAACGCGTCCTGAAACTATTTTCGGCGATACGGCAATCTGCATCAATCCTAATGATGAGCGATATTCTCATTTAAAAGGTAAAAAAGTAATCGTACCGATTGTTAACAGAGTTATCCCGATTATTGAAGACGAATATGTTGATATTGAATTCGGAACAGGGGCTTTGAAAATTACTCCTGCTCACGACACGAATGACTACGAAATCGGACAAAAACATCAGTTGCCAATGATTGATGCTTTAGACGATGACGGAAATCTCAATGAGCACGGTTTACATTACGCAGGAAAAAACAGATTTGACGTAAGAAAACAAATCGCAAAAGAATTAGAAGAAAAAGATCTTTTGTTAAAAGCAGAAGATTATGTAAATAAAGTAGGGACTTCAGAAAGAACAGGTGCGGTTATCGAGCCTAAAGTTTCTGTTCAGTGGTTCTTAAAAATGTCTGAAATTGGAAAACCGGCTTTAGATGTTGTAATGGATGATGAAATAAAATTCTATCCTGAGAAATTTAAAAATACCTACAAACACTGGATGGAAAACATCCGCGACTGGAATATTTCACGCCAACTTTGGTGGGGACAGCAAATTCCTGCATATTATTATGGTGACGGAGAAAACGATTTCGTAATTGCAGAAGATAAATATCAGGCTCTTGTTGTACTAGAAGAACAAAAAGGGATTATTGCAAAACTAGAAGATTTGCGTCAGGACGAAGATGCTCTTGATACATGGTTCTCATCTTGGTTGTGGCCAATGTCAGTTTTTGATGGATTGAATAATCCGGATAATAAAGAAATTAATTATTATTATCCGACATCAGATTTGGTAACGGCTCCGGATATTATTTTCTTCTGGGTTGCAAGAATGATCATGGCGGGATTAGAATACAGAAAAGAAGTTCCGTTCAAAAATGTTTATTTTACAGGGATTGTAAGAGATAAGCAGAGAAGAAAAATGTCTAAATCTTTAGGAAACTCACCGGATCCTTTAGAATTAATGGATAAATATGGTGCAGATGGAGTTCGTGTTGGTATTTTATTGAGTTCTGCGGCTGGAAATGATCTTCTTTTTGATGAAGATCTGATGCTTCAGGGAAGAAATTTCATGACAAAAATTTGGAGCGCATTCCGTTTGATCAACATGTGGAATCATGAAGATAAACCTGCAAATGAAACAGAAAATCAGACCATTGAATGGTTTGAAAATAAATTAAACAAAACAATTGTTGACATCAACGATCAGTTTGAGAAATTCAGAATTTCTGATGCTTTACATTTGATCTATAAATTGATCTGGGACGATTTCTGTGGTTCTTATTTAGAAGCAATTAAGCCAAATTATGGTGAAGGTATTTCTAAAGAAGTTTACAATAAAACGGTTTCTCTTTTTGAAGAATTGATGAAATTAATTCATCCGTTTATGCCTTTCCAGTCAGAAGAAATCTGGCAATTGATTTCAGAGAGAAGTACAGATGAAGCTTTGGTTATTGCGCAACAGAAAAAAGCAGGACCTTTTAATGAAGATATTATTAAAAACTTCGAAACTGCATCAGAAATTATTTCAGGAGTAAGAAATTACCGTCAGACAAAAGGAATATCGCCAAGAGAAGCTGCTGAAATTTACACAAACGCTTCAGAATTTGCGAACGAGCAAAACCTGAAATCGTAGAAGTGGAGCGTAAAAAGCAGAAAGATGCGCTTGATAAAATTGCGATTTTGGAAGAAAAGCTGAAATCTTTATAATTTATCTTAGATAAATAAAAGTAAATTTGTCGGAATGTCAGGCTGAGCGGAGTCGAAGCCTTTTTAAATAAAGTGCAGCAATATTTTGTATACATATTAAAATGTTCCGACAATTCCTATTATACAGGAGTTACCAATAATCTTGAGTTGAGATTTTCTCAACATCAATCAGGTAAATTTCCTGACAGTTATACTCATAAAAGAAGGCCAGTTCAACTCGTCTTCTTTTATAAATTTAATGATATACTTCAGGCTATAGCATTTGAAAAACAAGTGAAAGGTTGGAGTAGAAAGAAAAAAGAAGCAATTATTAATGATAATTGGGACAAATTAAAAGAATTGTCTATTTGCCAAAATGAAACTCATTCAGATAATTTTAAAAATAATAAAGAAGGCTTCGACTCCGCTCAGCCTGACAATTCTTAAACCAGATTTAGCTCTAAACCAATTATAGACTAAAAATTTAAAATGACACATTTAGAAAACATACAAAAACTATTCTCAAAAGACTTTGTAGAAAGTCCTTTACTGGAAAGTTTTGAAGTCGGGAAAATATATCTTTCCACCGGAAAGCTGGTTGCCTGTGATCCTTTGATTACAAATGATATGCAGCCGTTTTCCACCCATTTTCCCAAAGGAGATTTTCAGGTTTTGCTGCACAAAGAAAGAGAGAGCAACTGTGTTGCTTATGCTGAAATTGTTTTTAGTGATGCAAAAATCTCATCTTGGAAATTGGCTACAACCAAAGAGCAGAATATAAAAGATCTGGCTGAAGGTGAAGTTTTCGGCTATCCTGTAGAGAGTGGAATGGGCTGCTTTATGGATGTTCAGACCCAGGAACAGCTTAATCTTCTGGAGCAGAAACTTTTCCAGAGAAAAGGCGATGACTTTATGGGAATTTACGAAGAATTTTTCCACGATCATTTCTTTGATGAAAACGGAGCCATCGATCAGTTTGCTTTTTTAAAACCTGATGAAGAAAATCCCGGAAATATTTTTGCTTTCGAAACCGGTTACGGAGAAGGTTTTTATGCAAGTTACGTAGCATTTGACGGAGAAAACAAGCCTGTGAAAATTATTACAGAATTTATTGAAATTTTGGTAAGCTAAAATTTCTTATATTTAAATATAGTTTTTAATTGAGAAAACTATCAAATATACTATGGACTTTTCTTCAGGACATCCGAAGATTGTCGTTGTCGGCAGTTGTTCGTTAGATTTAATATTGTATACCGATAAAATTCCGGCTCGTAACGAAACGGTAATGGCTGCTTATTCTGAAAATTATTTTGGCGGAAAAGGAGCCAATCAGGCTGTTGGTACGGCAAGATTGGGAGCCAGCGTTCATTTTGTGGGCTGTGTAGGATTTGATCCTTTAGGGCAGCAAATTATGCGAAATCTTGTTAACGAAAATGTGAATGTAGGTTTTGTTTACGAAACAGATCAGGAATCTACGGGTATCGCTTATGTAACGAGCTGCAACGGAGATTTTTCGGTTGTAGTAGATTCTGCAGCCAATAAAAAACTGACGCTGAAGCAAATTGATGACGCCGAAAGATATATTCATTCCTCTGCTCTTGTGCTTTTGCAGCTGGAAATACCGATGAATATTATTGAATATACGGTAAAAAAAGCAAAAAATCTTGGTAAAATGGTAGGTCTGTATGCATCACCGGGTACAAAATTAAATGAGCAGATCTTGGATGATGTAGATTTTATCATAGCAAGAAGCAATGAGCTTTCTGTGATTTTTGGTGAAGAAAAAAGAGAAGAAATTCTTAAGAAATATTTCAACAAACTTTTTGTAAGGGATGAAACCAACTCTACGATTTATTACGACGGAGTAGAAATGAAATATTTCCGAAACGAAAACGAAAGCATGGTGTATAAAATGGGAATGGGAGATGCTTTTACTTCTGGCTTTGCAGTGGCATTGTGTCATAAAAACACCATTGAAGACTGCGTAAAATTCGGAAATCTGGTTTCATCGAAAGTTTCTACCGGAAAAGGTGCGCAAACTGCGCTTCCTTATCTTTCAGATCTGATTTAAATTTTATTTAATGCATATTGAAAAGCTTTTAAAATAGAGATTTATACTATTAAAAAGTCCACATTTGATGTGGATTTTTTATTTCAATTCCATGGAAAAACTCATACTGACTACAAAAGATCATATTCAGCTGGTTGCACATCTTTTTAAACCTGAAAAATCGAATGGTAAAATTATTCTGATTAATTCTGCAACGGGAGTAAAACAGCAGGTTTATTTTTCTTTTGCCCAATTTTTTACCGAAAACGGATTTACTGTCATCACTTACGATTATTCCGGAATTGGTCTTTCAAAGCCGCTGAAAATGGGAAATTCGGATGCATCAATGCGAAGCTGGGGAAACGAAGATTTTAAAACAGTCACAGAATTTATCATCAAAAATTTTCCGGATTACAAGAAATATTGCGTCGGACATTCTGTCGGAGCCCTGATTATCGGGATGAATGAGTATTCTGAAATTTTCGAACAATTTGTTTTTGTTGCCACTCAAAATGCCTTTATCGGAAACCTGAAATGGAAAACAAAGCTGGAAGCTTTTTTCGGTTTCGGATTGGCGCAGCCTTTTTTTACCGAAGTTTTCGGGTATTTTCCTGCAAATTGGTTCGGTTTGGGAGAAAGTCTTCCAAAAAATTGCGCTTATGACTGGAGAACCTTAATTTTGAACAGGAAATCTACCGGAAAATTATTGCTTAAAACAAAAGATTATTCAAAACAACTCAGCCAGAAAGTATTGGTTTTGTATGCTGAAGATGATGTCTGGTTAACCGAGAAAGGCGTAAAAAGCCTGCTTAATGAGGTTTATCCCAATCTGAAACCTGATTACAGATTATTAAAGACATCAGAATCTGAAAAAGGAGAAATCGGTCATGTCAAYTTTTTCAGAAGCTACAATAAAAAACTTTGGGATATTATTCTGAATGAAATTATTTAGACAAATTTTCGCTGAAAAGGATTTATCGAGAAAAGAAAATCAGCCACGAATGCACGAATTTCGATTCAATTAAAATTGATTATTTAAAACCTTAAAACCAGCTTCGTGCATTTGTGGCAAAAAAATTATATTAAAATGAGCAACATCATAGAAAACACAATTCAATTCGTAAAAGAAAAACTGGAAGGAGCAGAAGCCGGTCACGACTGGTTTCACATCGAAAGAGTCTGGAAGCTTTCCAGAAAAATTGCCCAAACAGAAGATTGTAACCTCCAAGTTGTAGAGCTTTCTGCTTTACTGCATGATATTGCCGATCCCAAATTTCATAATGGAGACGAAACTTTAGCTCTGAAAATTTCGAGAGAATTTTTAGAAAATCAAAATGTTGAAGACGAAATTATTCAGCAGGTTTTATTTGTCATTCAGAATATTTCATTTAAAAATAGAAATGAAGTGCCTCAAAATTTACCGATTGAGCTTAAAGTTGTACAAGATGCTGATAGAATCGATGCCATTGGCGCAATTGGAGTGGCGAGAACTTTTAACTTCGGAGGTTTTAAAAATAATCTGATGTATCATCCCGATATTCAACCAAAACTCAATATGTCTAAAGAAGAGTATAAAAAATCAGACGGAACAACAATTAATCACTTCTACGAAAAACTTTTACTGCTTAAAGATTTGATGAATACAAATGAGGGGAAAAAAATAGCCGAAGAAAGACACCGGTTTATGCTGACTTTCCTCGACCATTTTATGAAAGAGTGGAATGTGGAGTAAGAATCTTATCAGCTATCTTTAAATAAGTATATTTGCACTTATGGGATTTATCATTTTTGTTATTTTTCTTTCACTTGTTTTCTCACTCTTTTTTTCAAAGCTGAAAAAAGGAAAACTGGGGCAGCTTGCAAAACTTTTCAGGATTGCAAGTGTGGTTTTTGCAGTTTCCCTTTTTACGTATTGGTTTATCAAAAAATCGGTGATAGGAGTTGTCAACGATTCGTTATCTCTTCAGGTTA